>NZ_JBFTJD010000006.1:0-198161 GCF_056395245.1 Arthrobacter sp. 10L430
CGACAACCCCCTCGTGGCCGAGGAACAGTTCGGCCCGGCCCTGCCCATCATCCGCTACAGCACCGTGGACGAGGCCGTCGCCAAAGCGAACGGACTCGACGTCGGGCTTGGCGCCTCGGTCTGGTCCTCCGATCCGGCCCGCGCACGTGAAGTGGCAGCCCGCATCGAGGCCGGCACCGTGTGGATCAACAAGCACGGCGCAGTTGACCCCCGCGTCCCCTTCGGCGGCGCCAAACAATCAGGGTACGGCCTGGAATTCGGCGTCGAAGGCCTCAAAGCCCTCGGCATCCCCCAGGTCATCAACGGCTAACGGGTCAGTTACCCTCGGCAGAAGAGCCGCCGTCGCTGCATGCGAGGGCGGCTCTTCTTCGTCCTCGCGAACCATTTTCAGCCGGGAACCAGACCCGCCGGGGAACGCCGGCTAACGCTCCTCTCCGGGTCACAACAACCAGTTTCGGTTTGCAGTCAATGGTCACGAACCGGTAACGTTGGCGACTGGTCCAGAGGACCTGGCCCCAAAGGGGCCCCGGATGCCCGAATGCTGGGCCCGGATGCGTCGAGTGGCGATACAGCCGTTACCCCCCTGCCAAGGGGGGCCGAAAAGAGCTTCCCGCACGCGGTCATCACCCCGTTGTGGTTACATACGTGTGAGCCTGTCTATGCCCCGGAGGGGTCTTTTGTTCAATAGAAAATTAGCCATTGCAACGACCATTGGTGCCGTGTTCCTGACCGGATGCGGCGCTGCCACGACCCACCAGGCATCAGCGCCTGGTTCCGTGGCCCCGGCTGTCTCCGCCGCGGCTGCGACGGCCCCGACGGCCGGAGTCTCAGCTGCTGCCAAGGCGCCGGCGTCCGCTGCCGTGGCGAAGGCAAAAACCGCCCACGCCGCGGCAACCGCTAAGCGTGCGCCAGAGAAGGTCCCTGCAGCAGCCCCCGCGCCCGCGGCCAAGACTGCTGCGCGCCAGGTAGCGCCTGTTGTTGCTGCCCCCGCAACGGCAGTGGCGGCGAAGGCCGCGGAGGCCGCCGCCCCTGTCAAGGCAGCTGCGCCCGCGCCGTCAAAGCCGGCACCTGCGGCTCCCGCACCCGTCGCACCGGCCAAGCCGGCGCCGGCAGCCCCCGCACCCGTCGCCACCGCGGGCAACGGCACCCAGGCTGCCACCACCCACGGGTGGGGTCCGGTTGTTACCGGCGATGAGTTCTCCTACGCCGGCGCTCCGGACCGCACGAAGTGGGGTGTCTACAACGGTTCAGGCCACGCGGGCAAGGGCGTCCGCAGCCCCCAGGCCTGGTCGGTGGGCAACGGTGTGGCCACCGTGAGCGGCAACTCCGCCGGAACCACGGGCGGCATGTCGGCCAAGTTCGCGCAGCAGAAGTACGGCCGCTGGGAAACGCGCATGAAGACCAACGTCCGGGACTCCGAATACCATCCGGTCCTTATCCTTTGGCCCAATAACAACGCTTCCCCGAACTGCGCCGAGATCGATTACGCCGAGAGCACCTCGGACACCGCTCTGATGAAGTTCTTCCTGCACTATGCCTGCGGCGGCAGTGCCCAGACCACGTCAGCGAAACCGGTGGATAGCACGCAGTGGCATAACTACGCGGTGGAATGGACCCCCGCCGGCATCACCGGGTACATCGACGGCGTGAAGACGTTCACCGACACGAACCCTGCGCACCAGCCCTCCGTCGGCATGCACCAGACACTTCAGCTCGACTGGTTCCCTGACGGCTCGGCCACGTCACCGTCGCAGATGCAGGTCGACTGGGTGCGCGTCTACAAGTAGGTCAGCACCGACAAAATCAGCCAGACAGGATGCCGGCGCCCGCGAGGGTGCCGGCATCCTTTCTTTGTGGCCGGCTGCGAGCCGCCCCTGCCGTGGCAGGGTCTAGGCCAGCACCTTGTCGAGCTTGGTAAACGAGGTACCCCAGCCCTCGCGCGTCATGTCCACCCATTCGGTACTGTCGAAGGGGCCCTGCGTAAGGTGCAGCCGGGTCCGGCCTCCTCCGAGGTCCTCGAACTCAAGTCGCATTTCGACTTGGCGGGTGGTGCCGGTGTCGGGCTCTGCCCTCTGCATGGCCACCAGCAGCGACGGCGGGTCGTAGGCGGAGATCACGGCGTCGATGGGCCCCTCCTTGGCGACGCCGTCCTCGTCCCAGGCCATGACCAGCTGCCAGGCTCCGCCGACACGGGGTTCGACGACGATCCGCTCCCGGGGCGAGTCCACTCCCTCCGGGCCGAACCATGCGGCGAGCTGGTCCGGATCAGTGAAGGCCTTGAAGACCAGTTCGCGGGGAGCATCAAACTCCCTGGTCATGGTGAGGGTGTGGGACTCAGTGGTGTTCTCTTGGGTGTTCATTGCCTGACTCCTGATTCTTCGGATCTTGTTGGATTTTTCGCAAATGCGCATCGAGACGGCTGAAGCTGTCGTCCCAAAAGCGCCTGTACCTGTCCATGTATTCGGCGGCCTCGCGCAGCGGTGCGGCCTCGAGCTTCGAGGAGCGCCATTGCGCATTTCGGCTCCGGGTGATCAGCCCGGCGGTTTCCAGCACCTTAAGGTGGCGGGAGATCGCCGGAAGGCTGATATCGAAGGGCTCGGCCAGCTGATTCACGGTGGCCTCGCCCTCCGCCAGCCGGGCCAGGATCGCCCTGCGCGTGGGGTCGGCGAGCGCCGAGAAGATGAGGCTGAGCCGGTCGGATGACATCAGAGGGCGCCTTTTGTACTTAACGCTTTTGCTAATTAACTGATGCGTTAAATATGCGCTCCGGGGGTCCCGCTGTCAAGGGTTCCGCAGGACGCCTTGCCTACTGAACCTGCTCGATGGCCCGCCCGCCACCTCGTTTGTACACACGGTAGGCAGTAATGACGATTACGAGCCAAGCCCCACCCAGCGCCCAACCCGCCAGGACATCAGTGAGCCAGTGGTGGCCGAGGTAGACCCCGCTGAGGCCCATGGTCACGGCGAACAGGACCGCAACGGAGCCGGCCAGCACACGGCTCCGTGTCCTATCCACGCGCAGCGTGATCAAGTAGGCGATCATGCCAGCGATGACAACCGCGTTCAACGCATGCCCGCTGGGAAACGATGCGGAGAAATCATAGGGCGGTACAGCCTCGAGCAGAGGTGGGCGGATGCGGACCACGAGCCGCTTGCCGACGATCGTCATCAGCAGCGAACCGGCCGATGCAGTGACTATGTGGGTTGCCGGGATCCAGGACTTCCACCTGATGGCCAGTATCCCCGCGGCAGTCACGACAAGAACTGGCATCCCAACTGTGTCACCGAAGAAGGCGTAGGCAGTGACCAGGACATCCAGCGCGGGAGAGCGGACGCTTTCGCCCGCAGCCAAGGCCGGGCGGTCCAGGCCCGCCCACCCGTCAGCCGCGTCCACCGACCCGGAAACCCAGACGAAGAAGCACATCAGGCCCAACGCGGTCGCCGAGCCAGGCAGCAGCGCCCGAAGCAGCCCGCCATCCCGGCTTATGAGTCCGACGGAGCCATCGCGACGCCCGACGATATGACCCTGATCCACCTCAAGGCGAAGGCTTTCATCGGTCAAGCTGCGTCGTTCATAGCTCAACGTCATCTCCACCTCGCTGTCAGACCCGCCGACACACCGTTAGCCAAACCCGGCGATATTGGGGATGCAGCCGGGCCCGGCCGTAGTGGTCCCGAGCGAAGGTTTGCGCACCGTTCGGGGCACTGCCACAATGACAGCCCCGGCTTGGAAAAAGTAGGGGCAGCCCTCAAGAAAAGGTTGCCGGAGGCCACTAACATGGGGGGTCAGCGCGCTGACGCCGAAGCGGTTGTTGCCTGCCCGGGATTAATCCGTAGCTGCGGCCGGACGGGACGCGCCAGCCGAACCTTCGCCTCTTGCCCCCAAGCGCTTCGGGGAGCACCATGACAAATGACGACAGGGACGGCCCCTAAGGCGTCGTCCCCGTGACCAGCGAGGGAGGATTCATGATCCGGGACAACAGCGCGGCCCAGGAGCCGCAATCGTGACCATCAAAGGGGCTCTTGCCGCCGGGGCTCTGGCGGGAGCGGCAGGCACTACCGCCCTGAACACCGTCGCGTACCTGGACATGGTCTGGCGGGCCCGCGCCGCCAGCAGCACTCCCGAAGCCACCGTGAAGAAGCTTGCGGACGTCACTGGCATTCCGATCCCGGGCACTGAGGACGAACGCACGAACCGCATAGCCGGATTGGGGCCATTGATGGGCCTCATGGCGGGAATCAGCGTCGGTGCCGTTCTCGGGCTGGTCCGCGCGGCCGGATACCGGCCCGGTCCTCTCGGTACTTGCCTGGCCGCCACGGCCGGGGCGCTCGTCGTCGGCAATGGCCCCATGACCGCGCTCGGAGTGACCGACCCCCGCACGTGGTCCCGTACGGACTGGCTTAGCGATATCTTCCCGCATCTGGCCTACGGCATCACCGCGGCAGCCGCGCTGCGGGCACTGGACCCGGAGCCATCAGCAGGTTAGACGCCCGGCAGTGGATGTCCCGCCCTTGCGTCCCCGGCCGGCTCCGGCCAACGACACTGCAGGCTGCACCCGAATGGGCGCAGCCTGCAGTTCATAAGTGGATAAGGAGCCGGTTTACTCAGTGGTCCAGGAATTCGGGGACGCGCTTGCCTGCTCGCAGGAGGGGCGCGAAGAACGCGGCGAGTTCCGCCGTCGCCGTCAAGGGCAGGACGTTCGCCACGTACTGGTCCGGGCGCACAACCACGACGACGCCGCCGCGGTCGATGCCGCGCAGTTCGAAGATGTCCGCCGCCGGATCGGTGGCGTAGACCTTCTCGAGATAGGTGAGCTGGAACGGACCGACCTCCGGCTTGAACACCGCCGGGACGGTGCCGATGTCGATGTTCGTGTGGTCCTGCTGGTAGATCACCTTCACGTCGAACCATGCGTCACGGTCGGCTCCCGACGGCGTTGCGGACAGCGGCGAGTCGGGTGAGTTCGCGATCCACTCGGCAAAGTCGGCCACGGGCGACGGGGCGCCGGCCGCGGCCGGGTCGGCAAAGACGTAGATGCGCCACCGGCCGTCCGCCGTTGCCTGGTGGCCGAGCTGCAGCGGGTTTGTGTCGCAGACACGCACGACGGGCGCGGACTTGAAGCGCTTCCCGATGGTGAAGCCGGTGGCCAGGTCTTGGTGTGCGGACTCGGCGATGAGCATGGAGGGGGAATACTGGGTCATGAACCCCGCCGGGAATTCGGCAGTGCTGACGTAGAAGTCCTCCAGCTCGGAGGGGTTGTCGAATTCCTCCGGCTTCTTCGCCATGAGTGTGGACCACTCCTTGTCGAAGTCGATAAGGTTTTTCGCGACGACCTGGCGCTCGGCCGAGTACGTGGACAGCAGGCTCTCCGGGCTGCGGCCCTCGAGGACGTGGCCGAGCTTCCATCCCAGGTTGAAGCCATCCTGCATGGAGACGTTCATCCCCTGGCCGGCCTTGGCGCTGTGCGTGTGGCAGGCATCACCGGTAATGAACACCCGCGGCGTGCGGGTGCCGCGCTGGTCCGGGAGGACGTCGTCGAACCTGTCGGTAAGGCGGTGGCCCACCTCGTAGACGCTGTGCCACGCCACATTGCGGACGTCGACGGTGTAGGGATGGACGATCGCGTTGGCCTTGGCGATGATCTGCTCGATGGTGGTCTTGCGGACGGCTCCACGGTCGTCCGCGGCCACCTCGCCGAGGTCGACGTACATGCGGAAGAGATGGCCGCCCTCGCGCGGGATCAGCAGGATGCTGCCGCCGTCATGGGACTGGATGGCGCACTTGAGGCGGATATCGGGGAAGTCCGTGGTGGCGAGCACGTCCATGACCCCCCAGGCGTGGTTGGCCTGGTCTCCTGCCATGGTGCAGCCGATCGACTCCCGCACCTTGCTTCGCGCGCCATCCGCGCCCACAACGTACTTGGCCCGGACCACACGCTCCTTGCCCTCGTCGGGGCCGGACGTGTGAGCAAGCGTCACTGTGACCGGGTACTCCCCCTCGCCGACTTCCAGCCCGCGGAACTCGTAGCCGTAGTCCGGCGACATGCGCGTTGGGGCTTTCGCCATGACATCGGCGAAGTAGTCCAGCACACGGGCCTGGTTGACGATGAGGTGCGGGAATTCGCTGATCCCGGCCGGGTCGTCGAGCGTGCGGGCGGCCCGGACGATGTTTGAGGGGTTCTGGGGGTCCGGCTTCCAGAACGCCATTTCGGTGATCCGGTAGGCCTCGGCGATGATCCGCTCCGCGAAGCCGAAGGCCTGGAAGGTTTCGACGCTCCGGGCCTGGATGCCGTCGGCCTGACCGATCTCGAGCCTCCCGCCGCGGCGCTCCACGATGCGGGTGGTGATGCCGGGGAACTGGGACAGCTGCGCGGCCGTGAGCATGCCTGCGGGCCCGGTGCCCACGATGAGCACGTCGACCTCGTCGGGAAGCTCCGTGGGCCGGTTGATGCCGACACCGGCGGCCGGCTGGAATCGCGGGTCACCGGATACGTAACCGTGATGGTGGAAATGCACGGGGATTCCTCACTTCGTTGTGTGGCTGTTTAGGGCAGTCAATTGTGTTCGATATCAGAACTAATCGTTCTATAATAGAAATCTTTGGATGATCCAAAACTGTACGCAGATATGACCTGCGTTACAAGTGCCCTTGAAAACACCCGAGAAATCAGGGGTTGACGTTCGGTGGCTCCTAGGCAATAGTGATTGTATACGATTTCGTACTCGATGAGGAGTAACTCTTGGAACAGGTCACCGACCACATCCTGGCCGCGGCCCGCAAGGTCATCGCGGTGCACATCAACTACCCCAGCCGGGCAGCCCAGCGCGGCCGCACTCCGGAACAGCCGTCTTACTTCCTGAAGCCATCCTCCTCCCTGGGCCTCAGCGGCTCAACGGTGGAACGCCCTGCCGGCTGCGAACTCCTCGGCTACGAAGGCGAGATCGCCCTGATTATCGGCAAGCCTGCCCGCCGTATCGGAGTGGAGGACGCCTGGAGCCACGTCGAATGGGTCACCGCGAGCAACGACCTCGGCGTCTACGACCTCCGTTATGCGGATAAGGGCTCGAACCTCCGGTCCAAGGGCGGCGACGGCTTCACTCCCGTCGGCCCCGGACTCATCGCCGCGGACGCCGTCGACCCGGCAGGCTTGCGCATCCGTACCTGGCACAACGGCGAGCTGGTCCAGGACGACACCACCGAAGACCTGTTGTTCCCTTTCGCCCGGCTCGTCGCTGATCTTTCGCAGCTGCTCACGCTCGAAGAGGGCGACATCATCCTTACCGGCACGCCGGCCGGCGCCTCCGTTGCCAAGCCAGGCGACGTCGTCGAGGTTGAAGTCAGTACGACGACGGCGGGAGCCGGCGGCGCCGGCCTCGCCACCGGCCGTCTGGTCACCCGGGTGGAGGAAGGTACGACGCCGTTCGCCGATTTCGGTGCACGGCCCAAGACGGATGATCTCCAGCGGGAGGAAGCCTACGGCTCCCGGGAAGCCGCCGGTCTGGCAGCCGGGGCGGCGACGGTGCCGGTACTGACGCCGAAGCTGAAGGCCAAGCTAGAGAGCGTCTGCACCGCCACGCTGTCCTCCCAGCTGCGCAAGCGGGGCCTGAACAACGTCAGCATTGACGGCCTCAGCTCCACCCGGCCGGAAAGGCGGATCGTGGGCCTCGCCCGGACCCTGCGCTACGTGCCCAACCGCGAGGACCTCTTCAAGACCCACGGCGGCGGCTTCAACGCGCAGAAGAAGGCGATCGATTCGGTCAACGAGGGCGAGATCCTCGTCATGGAAGCCCGCGGCGAGAAGGGCACCGGCACCATCGGCGACATCCTTGCCCTCCGCGCCCAGGTCCGCGGTGCCGCAGCCATCATTACCGACGGCGGGGTCCGTGACTTCTCCGCGGTGGCCGCCATGGACATGCCCACCTACTATGCCAACCCGCACCCGGCCGTCCTGGGCCGCCGGCACATTCCCTGGGACACGGACATCACCATCGCCTGCGGCGGCACCACCGTGCAGCCAGGGGACATCATCGTGGCTGACTCTGATGGCATCCTGGTCATCCCGCCGGCCCTTGCCGCAGAGCTCGCGGACGATTCGATCGCCCAGGAACGCGAGGAAGTCTTCATCGCCGAAATGGTGCAGCAGGGCCACAGCGTGGACGGCCTCTACCCGCTCAATGCCGAATGGCGGGCACGCTACGAGGAATGGGAAGCGGGCACCAAATGACTGAAACAGCCACTGCAGGCATGCGCACAGGCAGCAAATCAGAACAGGCCTACGCGGCCGTCAAAGCCCGGATCGTGGACGGGACCTACTCCCCCGGCTACCGGCTGGTTCTCGCCAAGATCGCCGAGGACCTCGGGGTCAGCGTGGTTCCGGTCCGCGAAGCCATCCGCCGGCTCGAAGCCGAAGGGCTGGTCAAGTTCGAACGGAACGTCGGCGCCACCGTGTCCGGGATCGACCCCACCGAGTACCTCTACACGATGCAGACCCTGAGCATCGTCGAGGGCGCCGCCACCGCACTGTCCGCCCCGCTGATCGGGGAGGCTGACATTGCCCGTGCCCGGGCAGTGAACGCCGAGATGCGCGAATGCCTGGAACACTTCGACCCAGTCCGGTTCACCCGGCTGAACCAGGACTTCCACAGCGTCCTGTTCGAGCACTGCCCAAACCCGCACATCCTGGACCTTGTCCACCGGGGCTGGAACCGGCTCGCGTCCCTGCGGTCCTCCACGTTCCGATTCGTCCCCGGCCGCGCTCATGACTCAGTGGCCGAACACGAAGCCCTGCTCCGGCTCGTCGAAACCGGCGCCAGTGCCGACGACATAGAAAAGGCAGCCCGTTTGCACCGCAGCGCCACTCTGGACGCTTACCTGGCCCAAACCCCGGCAGCAGTGCAGTCCGCTGCAGCCGACCACCCGACCCCGCAGACCTCCCAGCAGTAAGGAAAAGTAACAATGACGTTCACTGCCGCAGAAACCACGGCCCACTACGTTCCGCAGGATCTTCCGACCCACATCCAGCACTACATCAACGGCGAATTTGTTGATTCCGTGGGCGGCAAAACCTTCGACGTCCTGGACCCGGTCTCCAACACCAACTACGCCACCGCCGCCGCGGGCCAGAAAGAGGACATCGAGCTCGCTGTCGGCGCCGCCCGCGAAGCCTTCACCAATGGCCCGTGGCCTAGGATGAAGCCCCGCGAGCGCGCCCGCGTCCTGAACCGGATCGCGGACGCCGTCGAGGCCCAGGAGGAACGGCTCGCGGAACTCGAGACCTTCGACACCGGCCTGCCCATCACCCAGGCCAAGGGCCAGGCCCTCCGCGCCGCGGAGAACTTCCGCTTCTTCGCGGACCTGATCGTGGCACAGTTCGACGACGCCATGAAGGTCCCCGGCTCGCAGATCAACTACGTGAACCGCAAGCCGATCGGCGTCGCCGGCCTCATCACGCCGTGGAACACGCCGTTCATGCTGGAGTCCTGGAAGCTCGCCCCTGCACTGGCGACCGGCAACACCGTGGTCCTCAAGCCGGCCGAGTTCACCCCGCTCTCGGCCTCGCTCTGGGCACAGATCTTCAAGGACGCGGGCCTGCCGGACGGCGTCTTCAACCTGGTCAACGGTCTCGGTGAGGAGGCAGGCGACGCGCTGGTCAAGCACCCGGATGTCCCGCTGATCTCCTTCACCGGCGAGACCACCACGGGGCAGACGATCTTCCGCAATGCGGCAACCAACCTTAAGGGCCTGTCCATGGAGCTCGGCGGCAAGTCCCCGTGCGTCGTGTTCGCCGACGCCGACCTGGACGCCGCGATCGACTCCGCACTGTTCGGTGTCTTCTCGCTCAACGGCGAGCGCTGCACCGCCGGCTCCCGCATCCTCGTCGAACGCGCCATCTATGACGAGTTCTGCGAAAAGTACGCCGCCCGCGCAAAGAACATCGTGGTCGGCGATCCGCACGATCCCAAGACCCAGGTGGGCGCGCTCGTCCACCCCGAGCACTATGAAAAGGTGGCCTCCTACGTGGAGATCGGCAAGTCCGAAGGCCGGCTACTGGCCGGCGGCGGCCGCCCGGAGCACCTGCCCGAGGGCAACTACATCGCCCCCACCGTGTTCGCCGACGTCGCCCCGGACGCCCGGATCTTCCAGGAGGAGATCTTCGGCCCCGTCGTCGCCATCACGCCGTTCGAGAACGACGACGAAGCGCTGGCTTTGGCGAACAACACCCGTTACGGCCTGGCGGCCTACATCTGGACCCAGAACCTCACCCGGGCCCACAACTTCTCCCAGGACGTGGAAGCCGGGATGGTGTGGCTGAACAGCCACAACGTCCGCGACCTGCGCACCCCGTTCGGCGGCGTCAAGGCCTCCGGGCTGGGCCACGAGGGCGGCTACCGCTCCATCGACTTCTACACCGACCAGCAGGCCGTGCACATCACGCTCGGCACCGTTCACACCCCGAAATTCGGCGCCTAAGTTTTTCGTCAGCGCCCAACCAGACCCCTTTCAAAGAAGAGAGAATCCCATGAACCGCCAAATTTCACAGGACAACATCATCCCCAAGCCTTCCGTACCGGCGCCTGACATCGTCCGCTGCGCCTACATGGAAATCGTGGTCACCGACCTCGCCAAGTCCCGCGAGTTCTACGTGGACGTCCTCGGCCTGCACGTCACCGAGGAAGACGAGAACACCATCTACCTGCGGTCCCTCGAGGAGTTCATCCACCACAACCTGGTCCTGCGCAAGGGGCCGATCGCCGCCGTCGCCGCCTTTGCCTACCGGGTGAAGTCCCCCGCCGAGGTGGACGCCGCCGAGGCCTACTACAAGGAACTGGGCTGCCGCACCGAACGCCGCAAGGAAGGCTTCACCAAGGGCATCGGCGACTCCGTCCGCGTGGAGGACCCGCTGGGCTTCCCCTACGAGTTCTTTTACGAGACCGAGCACGTGGAGCGCCTCACCCAGCGCTACGACCTCTACTCCGCCGGGGAACTGGTCCGGCTGGACCACTTCAACCAGGTCACCCCCGACGTTCCGCGCGGCCGCAAATACCTCGAGGATCTTGGCTTCCGCGTCTCCGAGGACATCCAGGACTCAGACGGCGTCACCTATGCCGTGTGGATGCACCGCAAGCAGACCGTGCACGACACCGCACTGACGGGCGGCAACGGCCCGCGCATGCACCACGTCGCCTTCGCCACGCATGAGAAGCACAACATCATCCAGATCTGCGACAAGATGGGCGCCCTGCGCATCAGCGACCGGATCGAGCGCGGCCCCGGCCGGCACGGCGTCTCCAACGCGTTCTACCTCTACATCCTGGACCCGGACGGCCACCGCATCGAGATCTACACCCAGGACTACTACACCGGCGACCCCGACAACCCCGTGGTGACCTGGGACGTCCACGACAACCAGCGCCGCGACTGGTGGGGCAACCCCGTGGTCCCGTCCTGGTACACCGAGGCGTCCCTGGTCCTTGACCTGGACGGCAATCCTCAGCCCGTCATCGAGCGCACCGACGCCTCGGAGATGGCCGTCACCGTGGGCGCCGACGGTTTCTCCTACACGCGCAAAGACGGAGCCGACGCCGAGGGGTTCAAACTCGGGGCGCAGGTCTAGCCAGACAGCGCTGCCGGCCCCGCGCCATGGCGTGCGGGGCCGGCAGCCTTCCGACGGACTGACCTGCCCACCATTGAGGAGCGCATGAATGCTTGACCCGAAAACAATCGAGGCGATCGCCGACGAACTCGTGGAGGCCGGCCGCAGCCGGACGCCGGTGCCGCGCCTGACTGCCCGCTACCCGGACATGACGGTGGAGGATTCCTACGCCGTGCAGCAGCTGTGGCGGCGGCGGAACGAGGAAGCCGGCCGGACGCTCGTGGGCCGCAAGATCGGCCTCACGTCCAAGGCGATGCAGGCGGCCACGGGCATCACCGAACCCGACTACGGCGCGATCTTCGACGACATGGTCCTCGAAACCGGCTGCTCCGTCCAATGGGACAGGTACACACACCCGCGGGTCGAGGTGGAGCTCGCGTTCGTGCTCAAGCAGGACCTCTCCGGCCCCGGCTGCACCATCTTCGACGTCCTGAACGCCACCGACTACGTGGTCCCGGCCCTCGAGATCCTGGACTCCCGGATCGAGATGGAGGACCGGACCATCGTGGACACCATCGCGGACAACGCGGCCATGGGCGCCATGGTGGTGGGCGGCAACCCCGTCCGCCCGGACGCCGTCGACCTCCGCTGGGTATCCGCGATCCTCTACAAGAACCAGACGGTGGAAGAGACCGGCGTGGCCGCCGGCGTCCTGGACCACCCCGCCGCGGGCGTGCACTGGCTCGCCAACAAGATTGCCGCCCACGGCGACAGCATGAAGGCCGGGGACATCATCCTCGCCGGCTCTTTCACCCGACCGCTGTGGGTCTTCAAGGGTGACACCGTCCACGCCGATTACGGACCCCTCGGGAGCATCACGTGCCGATTCGAGTAGAACCCGATGCAACATTCCGGGACGCCTTGGCAGCCGCGGACAGGCCGCTCGCCGGCATGTGGGTCTGTTCCGGCAACCCGCTCGTGGCCGAGATCTGCGCCGGGGCAGGCCTGGACTGGCTCCTGATCGACGCCGAACACAGCCCCAACGGCCTGGAATCAATCCTGGCCCAGCTCCAGGCAGTGCACGGCTACCCCGTCCAGACCCTGGTCCGTCCCCCGGTCAACGACACCGTCATCTTCAAGCAGTATCTGGACCTTGGCGTCCAGAACCTGCTGGTCCCCATGGTGAACTCAGGGGCCGAGGCCGAAGCTGCCGTCGCCGCCACCCGTTACCCGCCGCACGGCGTCCGCGGGGTCGGCTCGGCGCTGGCCCGCGCCGCCCGGTGGAACCGCATTCCGGACTACCTGGCCCGCGCCTCCGAAACGGTGAGCGTGACCGTGCAGATCGAGTCCGAATCCGCCGTTGCCGCGGTGGAGGACATCCTGGCGGTGGACGGTGTGGACGCCATCTTCCTGGGACCGTCAGACCTCGCCGCCTCGATGGGCCTGCTGGGACAGCAGGAACACCCAAAGGTGCGCGCCGCCGTCGAACACTGTATCGCCGCCGCCAACACGGCGGGCAAACCCGCCGGCGTGAACGCCTTCAGCCCGGACACCGCCCGCAGCTACCTGGCGGCCGGCGCCGCGTTTGTTCTGGTGGGCGCCGACGTGGCAATCCTGGCCCGCGGCTCCGAAGCACTCGCCGCCGAGTACGTCAGGCGGGACCCGGTAACTGAGCCTGCTGAAACCCCGGCCAGCTACTGACTCGAACCGCTGGTTGAGCCTGTCGAAACCGCTTCCGCCGGTTGAGCCTGTCGAAACCCCGACCAAAACTTTCTGAGGAGACTCCCGCATGACCACTTAGCCCGCACTCTCCCCTGCCGTCTCACCCGCCCGTGAGACTGATCTTCTCGCCTCCGTCCCCACCGGCCTGCTGATTGGCGGGCAGTGGCGGCAGGCGTCCGACGGCGGCACGTTCGACGTGCACGATCCAGCCACCGGGGAGGTACTCGCCACCCTGGCCTCCGCCACGAGCGCAGACGCCGTCGCCGCTCTCGACGCCGCAGACAATGCCCAGGCCTCCTGGGCCCGGACGGCGCCGCGTGAACGCGCCGAAATCCTGCGCCGCGCCTTCGACCTTGTCACCGCACGGGCTGAGGACTTTGCCCTGCTGATGACCCTGGAAATGGGCAAACCGCTGGCCGAAGCCCGCGGCGAAGTCACCTACGGCGCCGAATTCCTGCGCTGGTTCTCGGAGGAAACCGTCCGAGATTACGGCCGCTACCTGACGACACCGGAAGGCAAGAACAAGATCCTGGTCCAGCACAAGCCCGTGGGCCCCTGCCTGCTCATCACCCCCTGGAACTTCCCGCTCGCCATGGCCACCCGCAAGGTCGCCCCCGCCGTCGCGGCCGGATGCACCATGGTCCTCAAGCCGGCCAAGCTCACCCCGCTGACCGCACAGCTGTTTGCCCAGACCATGCTCGACGCCGGCCTGCCCGCCGGCGTCCTGAACGTCGTCTCCTCCTCGTCTGCTTCCGGTATTTCCGGACCGCTGCTCGCCGATCCCCGGCTGCGCAAGGTCTCCTTCACCGGCTCCACCCCGGTCGGCAAGCGCCTCATGGCCGACGCCGCACAGAATGTCCTGCGCACCTCCATGGAACTCGGCGGCAACGCCCCGTTCATCGTGTTCGAGGACGCCGACCTGGACAAGGCCGTGGACGGAGCCATGGCCGCCAAGATGCGGAACATGGGCGAAGCCTGCACCGCAGCCAACCGCTTCCTGGTCCAAGAATCCGTGGCGGCCGAGTTCACACAAAAATTCGCCGCTGCCATGGGAGCCCTGGTCACCGGCCGCGGGACGGAACCGGACACCAAGGTCGGCCCGCTGATCGACGCCGGCGCCCGTGACGACGTGCACGCACTGGTGAGTGCCGCCGTCGAGGCCGGCGCCACAGCGGTTACCGGCGGCGCACCGGTAGCGGGCGCCGGCTACTTTTACCAGCCCACCGTCCTGGCCAACGTGCCGAATGACGCCGAGATCCTGCGCCAGGAGATCTTCGGGCCGGTGGCTCCCGTCACCACCTTCACCACCGAAGAGGACGCCATCCGGCTCGCCAACGCCACCGAATACGGTCTGGCGTCCTACGTCTACAGCCGGGACTTCAACCGGCTGCTCCGTGTGGCCGAACAGATCGAGTTCGGCATGGTTGGCTTCAACGCCGGCGTCATCTCCAACGCCGCCGCTCCGTTCGGCGGCGTCAAGCACTCCGGGCTCGGGCGGGAAGGCGGCTCCGAAGGCATCGCCGAATACACCACCACGCAGTACATCGGCATCGCCGACCCGTACGCTTCCTGACTTTCTGGACTTCGTCAAAAGCCACCGCTAGCGGGACACACCGACGTGCCCGCAGGAAAGAGACACAATGAGCGCCCTGTCGCATCAACAACGCAATTCGGCACCGCACCGAAATTCGGGACGGGAAAACCGTCGAGTAGCGTTTGCCACCATCGTCGGGACCACCGTCGAGTGGTACGACTTCTTCATCTACGCGAACGCTGCCGGCCTGGTTTTCGCCAAGCTTTTCTTTGAACCCGCCGGCAACGACATAGCCCTGTTGGTTTCCTTCGCGTCAGTGGGTCTGAGCTTCCTGTTCCGGCCCCTGGGCGCATTCCTGGCCGGACACTTCGGAGACCGATTGGGTCGCCGGGCCATGCTGGTCCTCACCCTGATCCTCATGGGAGCCGCCACCACCCTGATCGGCGTGCTGCCCACCTACGAGACCGCCGGCCTGGCTGCACCCGTCCTGCTGCTGCTCCTGCGCATCCTGCAAGGCATCTCTGCGGGCGGGGAATGGGGCGGTGCGGTCCTCATGGCCGTGGAACACGCGCCCAGTTCCAAGCGCGGCCTGTTCGGTTCGTTCCCCCAGCTCGGCGTCCCCTTGGGCATGCTGCTTGCGGCCGGCGTCCTGGCCCTGATGTCCGGCGTGGTCTCGCCCGGCGCGGCTTTCGTCGAGTGGGGCTGGCGTGTCCCGTTCCTGCTCAGCTTCGTGCTGATCATCGTGGGCTTCATTGTGCGCCGGAGCGTAGACGAGAGCCCTGTCTTTGCGGAAATCGCCACTCGGAGGCAGCAGACGCGCGTTCCGATCGTGGAGCTGTTCAAAAAGCACTGGCTGCTGGTCCTCCTTGCGGCGCTGGTCTTTGCAGGCAACAACGCCGCCGGGTATATGACCACCGGCGGCTATATCCTCAGCTACGCCACCGCCCCGAAGGGACTGGCCATGGACCGCACCCAAGTGCTCCTCGCCGTCACGGCCGCGGCCGCCCTGTGGTTCGTCTTTACGCTCATCGCAGGTTTCCTCGCCGACAGCATCGGCCGCAAGAAGACCTACCTCATCGGCTATGGCTGCCTGATGGTCACGTTCTTCCCGCTGTTTTGGCTCATCAATACCGGCAACATCTGGGCCATGCTCCTGGGCCTGGCCTTGTTCAGCGTCGGACTCGGCCTCACCTACGGACCGCAGGCCGCCCTCTACAGTGAACTCTTTCCGGCATCCATCCGTTTCTCCGGAGTGGCCATCTCTTATGCCCTGGGCGCGATTATCGGCGGTGCCTTTGCTCCGGCGATCGCCACCGCACTGGTCCAGGCGACGGGGACCACCATGTCAGTGTCTGCGTACCTGCTCGTTGTCGCGCTGATCTCAACGGGCGCGGTGCTGATGATCCGCGAACGGAAGGGCATCGACCTGGGCATCGACAACCAGGCCGAGCAGGAAGTCGGCGCCACCGTGTTCGACAGGCGCAGCGCCGTCACGAACGAGGTCTGATCCCCGGGATTGAGCCTGTCGAAACCCCCCCGGTCCTCGACAGGCTCAACACCGGCAGTAGGGCTACCCGGCCTGCCGCGGCAATGTCCGGGGCGGCTCCGGCAATAGACTGAAGCCATGGCCCAGACAGGACTCTCCGCAAGCAGACGGTTCCTGCGAGGAAGGATCCGCACGGGGGTGGTCCGGAGCCGCAACTCGCTGGTCCCTGCCGTCCAGATGACGGTCTGCGCCGTGGGTGCCTATGCGTTCGCCGAGTACATCCTGGGGCACACCGGTCCCCTGTTCGCGGCCACGTCGTCGCTGATTGCCCTCGGGTTTTCCCGGGATCCGCGCCTCCGCCGCGTGGTGGAGGTTGGCCTGGGCTGCACCCTGGGCATCGTCGTCGGCGACCTGCTGCTTCACTGGCTGGGCGCCGGAATCTGGCAGGCCGCCGTCGTCCTTCTTTTCTCCATCCTGCTGGCCCGCTTCCTGGACAGCGGCACCATCTTCACCACCCAGCTCGGGCTGCAGTCCCTGCTCGTGGTGCTGCTGCCGGCGCCGGCCGGCGGGCCGTTCACGCGGAGCATCGACGCCGTGGTGGGCGGTGTTTTTGCGCTGCTGGTCACCATTCTGGTGCCCAAGGACCCGCGCCGTGAGCCCCGGAAGGACGTCCAGAAGCTGCTGCACGAACTCGCGGAGGTGCTGCGCGAGTGCGCGTCGGCCCTGCTCCACAGCGATTCCACCGAGGCGTGGCATGCGCTGGTGCGCGGCCGCAACTGCCAGCCGCTGGTGGATGCGATGAGGCAGTCGCTGCGGGCGTCCGGCGAGGTGGCCACGCTGGCGCCGGCCTACCGCAGGCACCGGGACGAGCTGGACCGGCTGGAACAGTCACTTGATTTCATTGACCTCGCGCTGCGCAACAGCCGGGTCTTCGCGCGCCGGCTGACCAGCGCGATCAACCACGCGGCGCTCTCCGACGAAGCCGTCGAGAATATTGCCGAGGTCCTGCAGGAGACGGCGGCGGCCATCGATGAGCTCTCGCTGGGGCTCGCGGAGGTCCACGACGGCGTCCGCCGCACCCATCTGCGCACGGCCCGCGTCGACCTGAGCGACATCGCCGGGCGGCTGCACCCGAGGATGCTCAAAGTGCAGCGGCTGGAGGGTGAAACCGTGGTGATGCTGTTCCGGCCGCTGATGGTGGACCTGCTCGAGGCCACCGGCATCGACCCGCGCGAGGCCCGCGACATCCTGCCGCCGCTGTAGGGGGCCGCTGGCTGAGTTCGCCGCGCATCCGAGGAGGCCTGACGCGCAGCGCATGACGTTGGATCAGTGCCGAACAGTCCAAGGGATCGGCAGCTGCAACCACGGGTTGGAAGCCCGAGCGCTGCGAATTAGTTTCCGCTGCCAGTGCCGGAGTAGATAGTCATTTCGCGGCAGCCCTTGGTCCAGGTGGCACGCCCTGGTCCTACTCGACGGTGTCCTCTCCGATGTCCTCCGCCCACAAGTCCGGGTTGTTTTCCTGGAACGTGCGCATCATGTCCACGCACCGCTGATCATCCAAGACCACGACCTCAACGCCACGTGATCGCAAAAGCTCGAACTCGCCGTCGAACGTGCGGGCTTCGCCCACCACGACCCGCGGGATCTTGAACTGGATGATGGTTCCGGTGCACATGGCACACGGGGCGAGGGTGGTGTAGAGCGTGGTGTCCCGGTAACTCTTCTGCCGGCCGGCTGCACGAAGTGCGGCCATTTCCCCGTGCGCGATGGGGTCGCCGTTTTGGACTCGCTTGTTGTGTCCGCTCGCGATGACCACGCCGTCACGGGCGAGTGCTGCTCCGATGGGGATGCCGCCTTCGTTGACGCTCTTTTGGGCGGCTTGATAGGCGGCTTCGAAAGCGGGGTCAGGGGCTGCTCCTGGTTCCGGGTTGGCGGCGGACTGCTGCGGTTCGTAGGTCATGGGGTCATCTTCGCATGCGGCCATTTTGCCGACTCCACTAACAGGCTGGCGTCATCAGCTCAGCAGTTTGGGTGGAGGTGTTTTTCCTCGCGTCGGAAAGCGCTAGATTCCACGCCAAGCCAAGCGATAGACCAGTTCATTGGCAAATATTTTGTGAGACAGGTGCGGTTACGAGACATTTCGGCCGCTTCCCTCCGGTGACGAGGTCCGCCGGGAGAGCGCAGCGAGGGCTCACGACCGGTGGTGGTCCATCAGCAGCTCGGCCATGGCCCTGGCGCGGCCAGCGGCGCGGGAGTCGCCCTCGGCCGCGGCGACGATGGCTCCCTTGATCAGGATGTGAATGGACCAGGCGAAATCGTGCGGGTCGTTAAGGCCAGCGGATTCTGCGAGTTCCGCAATCTGTTGCCGCGTCTGGTCCATGTACCGGATGCTCGCTTTCCCGAGGGGGTGGTCGGGGCCCATTTCCATCATCACGTGCAGGAAGGAGCTAACCTGGGCCGCGCCTTGGCGGAACCAGTCGTCGAAGACATCGAAGATCGTCAGCATGGCTGCCTCGTCGCTGGTCCCGCGCCGGGCGATTGCGTTCTGGATCGCGGCCGTGCGTTCCAAGTACCACTGCTCGAGGAAGGCAAGGACGACATCGTCCTTGGAGCGGAAGTGCCTGTAGAAGGTTGCCTTGGCCACGCCTGAAGCACGGATCAGTTCGTCGACTCCGACATCGCGGATGCCGCGACGGGCGAACAGTTCATAGGCGGCGGCAACGATCTTCTCCCGAGGCCTATCCATTGCACGGGGCCTTGACTGTTCAGCTCTGCTTTCTGGGGTCTGCACACACGGATGATACACAATCCCACTGGGCCGAGACAGACCGTTCTGTCTAGGGCGACCCGACTGCATCAGTTCGACCCTTATCGGGACATCGCCGCCTCCTGTCAGGCTGCCGAACCGGCATCAGGAAGAACCAAAACCCTGCCATAAACACGAATCCCCAACCCAAAAGGCAGGATTCCCGCAGCTTCACGGCCGGTCCACGATGTGACAGGTCAAATACGGCGGCTTGGTGGTACGCTTTCGCGAAAATGCCGCGCTGGGTGGCAGTTGCCGGGGAAAACTTAATGATTCTGTCTTCACGTTTCACGCGTCCGCTTGCCGCGGTCGTCGTGGCATTGTTCCTTGTCGTCGGGCTGCCACACACAGCTTGGTCGGCTTCCTCGGCGCCGGGCGCCCCTAAGTTGACGGCGCTCACGTTGGAATCCGCGGCGGCAGCGGAACCGGGCGACACGGTGACGTGGCGGTGGCGGGCCCGTGAAGATACCGAAGTCGTCGGTTCGCTGGTCCTCCGCACCGACAGCGATCCGCAATGGCTGAGGTTCCTGCCGTTGCTGAACGCCGTCCAGGACGGTGACGGGTCCTGGACCGGGACCGTTTCCGTCACGCTGAACGACTATGACTGGCCCTCCGGCTCGCTCTACGTCACGGAAATTCAGATGAACGATGGAGCGGCGTACGGCGCTTTCTCTTCGCCGTCGGATTTCACCTCCCCGACCGTGGCGGTGAGCGGTACCGAGTATCAGCTTGGTCCCCGGCTGCGGGACGTGAGCTTTCTGCCGAGTCAACCGCTCCCGGGCGATACGGTTCGCGCTACGTTCCGGGCGGAGGATCTGCAGGGTATCCGCAGCCATCAGGTGACAGTCAAAGGCCCCAATGGCTACGTGGCGTCGATGTACAACGAGCACGTTGACGCCCGCCAGACCGCGGACGGCAGTTGGGAGTGGGAGGACTTTATTGCCACCAGCGCCGAGGACCTTGCGCCCGGGACTTACTGGGTAGCCTCAGCCTCGCTTTACGATCACAAAACGGGATCCTCTTCAAGCTGCTGCTACCCCGCCCCCGGAGAGTCACCGGATAGCTTCGTGGTCGCCGACGATCCGGCGTACACCACATCGGTACCGGTCATCTCGGGCCGGGCCCAGGTGCCCTACACGCTGAGCGCGGATCCTGGTATGTGGGGGCCGGGCCCCGTTGACCTGTCGTATCAATGGACGACCAAGTCACTGACGGGGTGGCCACTCGAGGCGCAGCCTATCGAGGGTGCTACCGGCCGGACCTACCAGTTGAAGTACGGGCTCTATCAGGACCAGCTGCAGGTCCGCGTCACCGGCACCTGGCCCGACGGAACCAAGCGCACACGCTTCTCGGAACCAATCACCAAGGTCCTGAACGGTGATCTTGGAGCCCACAAGGCCACCCTGACCGGGGCGGCGGCGGTAGGAAACAGACTCACAATCAACGTCGACGGTACCTGGCCTGAAGGAACGTGGTTCGACTATGAATTCGTTGCCGCCGACGGCAAGACCATCAAGCCGGGCCAATTCATCGATCTGGCGCCGGAGCACTTGGGTAAAACTATCGTCGGGCGAGTACGGGCCTACGCGGACGGCTACAACACCGGCTCGTTCGACGCTGCCCCCGTGACCGTAGTGAAGGGAACGATCCCGAATGTCTACAACCTCGGGTACAACAACTACCCGACCTATGGCATCCCTGTGGAACCGGACATCAACACCATGGATCCTGGGTGGACCACTGATTACCAGTGGATGAGGAACGGTCTTCCGTTCGCAGGTGCCACCACCCCTCGTTACACCCCCGTGCCTGCTGATATCGGCACGAAACTTACGCTGCGCGTCAGAAGGAATCACCGGGCCTACAACACCTTCACTGAGGTCTACGGACCCGGCGCCTATCCCGTCCTGAAGGCGACCTGGTCGACCTCGACGAAAGCCACACTCTCGGGAACGGCCAAAGTCGGTTACGCCCTCACAGCCGGAGCCGCATCCCAACCGCCGGGAACAACGTACACCTACCAATGGTTCCGCGGCGCGACTGCCATCCCCGGAGCGACAGGGCGAACCTACACACCGGTAGCAGCCGACCGCGGACACCAGCTCCGGGCGCGGGTGACGCCCCTCAACCCCGTCTACTACATCCACGCGGCGTGGACTCCCTACTCAGCCGTCATGGCTTACGGAACACTGACTCTTGGAACGCCCTACCTCAAAGGCCCGGCCCTGGTTGGGGGCGCACTCACCGCGTTCATTCCCGGGTACACCGCCGGAACCACTCTAAAGAGGCTGTGGCTGCGTTCGGGCGTCATCATCGCGGGGGCCACCGGAGGTTCCTACCGGCTCACACCTTCCGACCGCGGAAAACGGATCTCTTTCCGGGTCATCGCCAGCAAACCCGGTTACACGACAGTGACCAGGTCTTCGCCGCCCACTTACACGATCCGCTGAACAACGGGCGGCGCCACCTCATGCACCGGAATCGGGCCCGGTAGTGGGCCATTCGTCGGCGGGCGCTTGCTGAGTTGGGCTGGCGAAGGACTGAGCAAGGTCGCATATGACGGATTCTGTTTCGGATTGTCGCCTCCCAGGAGCATGGACCGCCAGTGTCGTCGGTACTGCCTTTCTAAAAGGAGATACGACACCATCAGCGGGGGCGGCGCCACCCGTGCCCTGTGCCCGGTCCGCGGCGCCCCTGGTAGTAGTCGCAGTCATGGAGTGGTCCCTTGCTTCCGCATAGAGCTCCGTCAACGGTGGTGCAACCTTTTTTGGTAAAACGCTTGATCAATCCCGGGCGCATGAGTATCTTTGGGTGATCAAGCGTTTTAGCAGACAGGACATCACCGCCGATGACTCGCCCAGCATTCTTCCAGCCCACCGATGGATGGGTCGGAGATCTCATCCCCTTCGAGAAGGACGGGGAGTTCTGGCTCTTCTACCTTCACGAGGTCCGCACCGATCCGAAACCAGGAACCTCGTGGAACCTGGTCACCACCAAAGACCTCACGCAGTTTGAGGACCAGGGCGTTTCCCTCCAGCACGGAAGTGAAACCGACCTGGACTTCAACGCCTACACCGGTAGCGTAGTCGTCGATGAAACCGGCATCCATCACCTGTTCTACACGGGCCAAAACCCGCGAAACCTCGGCCTGGACGGTGCGCCCCTGCAGCTCGTCATGCGGGCCACGAGCACCGATGGCATGCAGACCTGGGTGAAGCACCCGGAACTGACTTTCGGCGCCCCTGACAACTACGAGTCCGGGGACTGGCGGGATCCTTTCGTCTTCCGGGACGCGGCCGCAGGCCAGTGGCGGATGCTGCTGGCGGCACGGCACTCCGACGGACCGGAACGCCGTCGCGGCGTCATCGCCCAGTGCGTGTCCAGTGACCTGATCACCTGGCAGCACACCGAACCGTTCTGGGATCCGCGCCGGTACATCACCCATGAATGCCCGGACGTCTTCGCCTGGGGTGACTGGTGGTACATGGTCTACTCGGAGTTCTCCGAGTCGTTCACGACCCGCTACCGGATGGCCAAGAGCCCCGACGGTCCGTGGACAGTACCGAGTCGGGACAGCATCGACGGGCGCGCCTTCTATGCCTCAAAGACCGCGGAGCGTGACGGACGCAGGTTCTTCTTCGGCTGGATCGCCACCAAGGAAGGCAACCGTGACGACGGCCCCTGGCAGTGGGCCGGCACCATGTCTGTCCTCGAAGGACACCAGAACCCCGATGGCACCCTGGCGTTCTCCTTCGCCGACGAACTCGTGGAGAGCTTCTGGGACGATATTCCCGTAACGTTTGACCGCGCGCTTCCTGCCGCCCTGCACGCTCCGGACGGGTATGCGGCGATCGTGTCCCGTGAGGACCTGCCCCCGCAGTTCTATGCCAGGGCAGTTCTGCAGATCGCACCTGACACAACAGAGTGCGGATTGCTGCTGCGGTCAACTGACGACGGGGACCGGTCCTACGTCATCCGACTCGAACCGAAGCGCGGCAGGCTCGTCTTCGACCGGTGGCCGCGGGAAGTCACCGGTGACGCGCAGTGGCACGTCTCCGGTGACATTCCGTTCAACATCGAACTGGAGCGCCCCTGCGACCTCGCCCCCGGCGAACACACCCTGGAAGTCATCCTCGACGGCGACCTGTGCGTGGCCGTTCTGGACCGGCAGGTCGCCCTCAGCGCCAGGATCTACGACCTGCCCGCCGGCCGGCTGGGCGTTTTCGCCGGCGAAGGATCCGTCACCGTCACCGAACTTGAGATACGTCAGCGCACCGACAACTAAATACCCCTCCACCGCATATCCTGTTCCAATCGAAGGAGATTGTTCCCCTTGCAGAAACTATTTCGCACGGCTGCCGTAGCGGCCATAGCTGCCCTGTCGCTGGCCGCCTGCGGCGGCGGTGGGGCCACCAGCCCCTCCAATGTGAGCCCGACCGGCGAGATCAAACCGAGGGAAATCTCGTGGCTGCTCTCCCGCCCCGCCGACGGGGCGGTAATCAACATTATGAAGAAAATCGCGGACGACTATGCCAAGGACCACCCGGGCTTCTCGCTGAACCTAATCACCACCCCCGATAGGCCCTCCTACATTCAGAAGCTTGAAACCCTCGCCGCTGCAAACAAGCTTCCCGAGCTGTTCGACACGGATGCGACCCCGTTCGCCCAGCAGCTGGCCAAGCAGGGCAAGATGCTAGATGCGGAGAAGCTGCTCAAAGACCTGGGCGTCTACGACAATTACCGCCCCAACGCGCTGAACTACCAGCGCTTCGACGACGGGTCGCTGTACATGGTTCCGTTCCAGTTCGAACTGGAGTTCATCTGGTACAACAAGGCCCTCTTGCAACGGGCCGGCGTCTCGGTGCCGAAGTCGCTCGATGACATCCCCGCGATGTGCACCGCCCTGCGCAGCTCCGGCATCACACCGATCGCCATCGACGGGCAGGATCAGTGGCCACTGGAGCGGTACGTCGCTTACCAGGCGTTCAGGGCGGCGGGCCCGGACTTTCTCCAGAAGCTGAAGAAGGGCGAGGCGAAGTTCTCCGATCCTGCCGGAAAGAAGGCCGTTGACTGGGTGGCTGCGCTCGGCAAAGCCAAGTGCTTCCAGGATGGCTTCTCCTCGCAGGGCTACTCCGACGCCCAAAACCAGTTCACCTCGGGCAAGGCGGCCATGTACAACATCGGCACGTGGGAACTGCCCAGCCTGGCGACAGACAAGCTGAACCCGGATGTTCGGGCCAACATCGATTTCATGACCCTTCCGACAACGCAAGGATCCGTCACCGCTGTCAACGAATACGTCTCGCCGTCCGGAATCGGCATGGCCGTGAACACCAAGACCTACGACCCGCTGGTAAGCGACTTTCTCAAGTTCGCACTGACGAAGTACCCTGCGGAGTACGCGGCCACCGGCGCGCTGTCACCGACGACCGACGTGCAGACTGCCACCCCGGCGAATGCGACTCCGCTGTACAAGAAAGCCCTCGAGACTGCCAACGACCTCGGGGATCAGCAGGCCATGCCGTGGGATACCCAGCTGGACCCGACGACTGACGCCCGGCTCAAGCAGGAGCTCGTGCTCCTCGTCCAGGGCGACATCACGCCCGAACAGTTCACCGGCACGATGGACAGCACCATCGCGCAGAACGCACCGAAGTTCTTCAAATAACACGCAGCGGTGGGGGGCTTCGGCCCCCCACCCGAAAGGGCCCCGCCATGCTCCCCAACAGGTCGCGACTTTCAGTCCTGGTATTCCTGCTCCCACCCCTGCTGCTCTACGGCGCCGCCGTACTGTTCCCCATCCTCCAGTCCCTGTTCCTGAGCTTCTTCTCCTGGAACGGCATCAGCGACATGGAGTTCGTGGGCCTCGCCAACTACATACGGATGTTCACCGGCGACGACGTCTTCTGGCGCTCCTTCCTCAATGCACTTGGCTACCTGTTCATCTGCCTGGTCCTGCAGCTCGGCGGTGCGCTGCTCGTCGCCAGCCTCATCACCTCGCTGCGCCGGGGCCGGGAACTCATCAAGACGCTTTACCTGCTGCCGGCCGTAATCTCCACCGTGGCCATCGCCTTCCTCTTCGTGCGGATCTACTCCATCGACCCCGTGGGTCTGCTCAACCAGGTTCTGCACTGGATCGGCCTCGGCGCCCTCGAACACGCATGGCTCTCCGACGTGAACACCGTCCTAGCCGCAGTATCGGTACCGGAAGGGTGGCGCTTCACCGGCCTGTACATGCTCATCCTCTACGCGGCGCTGCTGTCCGTTCCACAGGAACTCGAGGAAGCCGCCCGCCTCGACGGTGCGTCGCGGTGGCAACTGTTCACCAAGATCCGCTTCCCCCACATCCGGCCCGTCTGGATCACCACCACGATCATGGCGACAACCTACGGCCTGCGCGGATTCGATATCCCGTATCTGATGACCAACGGCGGCCCCGGACAATCCTCGGAGCTCCTGACCACCTATATGTACAAGACAGCTTTCACGAGCACTGACTTCGGCTACGCCAGCACCATCTCGGTATTCATCGTCGTGGAGTGTCTGATCGCCGTCGGACTCATCCTCCTCATGCTCAAACGAAAGGCGGACGCATGACCGCGCAAGCAGCTCCGATCACAAGGCCCACCCCTGCATCATCAGAGAGCAGGCCGCCGCTCCCCAGGCGGCGCAACCGCAAGCCAAGCCTGCATGGCGCTCTGTCAAAGGTGCTGATCGCCCTCATCGTCATCGTGCAGGTCTACCCGCTCGCATGGCTTTTCATCACCAGCCTGCGCACCGAACAGGACTTCGCGACCGGCGACCCGTTTGCACTGCCCAAAGCGATCACCTTCGATAACTACGCCCGCGCGTTCGAGACCGGCAATCTCGGCATGAACATCGTCAACAGTTTCATCGTCACGATGGGCGCCAACCTGCTGATCGTGCTGCTGGGAATGATGGCAGCATATGCACTCCAGGTCCTCGGCTTCCGCCTCAGCAAGGTCGTCCGCGGCCTGTTCCTGATCGGCATCATCGTGCCCGTTCAGATCGCGCTTGTCCCGCTTTTCATCGACTACTCGACAATCAACCTGCTCGACACGTATCCCTCGATGATCATCCCCCTGGCGGGCTTCGCCCTTCCGATGTCGATCTACCTTTTCTCCTCGTTCTTTGACTACATCCCCCGGGAAACGTACGAGGCGGCCTCGCTGGACGGCGCTGGCCCATACCGCATCTTCGGGCTCATCACCCTGCCCCTGTCGGTAAACACTGTCGTGACCGTCGTGCTGGTCAACAGCATCTTCATCTGGAACGACTTCATCTTCGCCAACACCTTCGTCCTCTCTGAGGAGCTCAAGACCATCCCGCTGGGCCTGCAGAACTACATCGGAGCCATGGGCAAGACCGACTGGACGGCCACGTTCGCCGCCGTCTGCGTCACCATCACCCCGCTGCTGCTGGTCTTCCTGGTGCTCAACAAGGCAATGATCCAGGGCCTGGAAAGCGGGGCGACCAAGGGATGACTGCAACAACCGACGGATATACTCCTGACGGAGGGCACATGATTTCGCAGGAGAATAGTTCGGGCACGCCATCGGCTGCGACTGCCGCCGTAAGACAGGCCCGGCGCCCCCAACCCGTCACCCTCCGGCAAGTTGCGGAAGCGGCCGGCGTCTCCACCGCCACCGTCTCCCTGGTCGTGAACAAGAAAAAGACCGCCCGGATTTCCGACGAGACCCGCAAGCGGGTGCGGGACGCCATCCGGGATCTGGGCTACCGGCCCAATGCGATGGCGCAAACCCTGGTCAGTGGCAGTTCCCGGTTCATAGGCCTCGTCGCCGACGCCATCGCCACGACCCCGTTCGCCGGCCAGATCATCCACGGTGCACAGGATGAGGCCTGGAAACACGGATACGCCCTCCTGATCGCCAACACCGAAGGCAATAGCGAGTTGGAGACGGACGCGATTGCCATGATGCTCGAATACAAGGTCCGCGGCATCCTTTACTCGACCTGGTTCCACCGCGCCACGGACATACCGGCCTCCCTTCGGGAGTCGGACTTCGTCCTCGTCAACTGCTTTTCTGCGGAATCCGGTGCCCGGGCTGTCGTCCCGGATGAAATACAAGGCGGCCGTTCAGCCACGGAGATCCTGCTGAAGCACGGCCACCGCCGGATCGCCTTCATCAACGCCACCATCCCGGCCCCGGCGAAAGACGGACGCCTCCAGGGCTACAAGGAAGCGTTGGAGGCGGAGGGCATCCCATTCGACGCGGGCCTGGTCCTCGAAGCCTATCCAGACCAGGAAGGCGGGTACGGAGCCACCGAGGAACTCCTCAAGCGCAACGTCACGGCCGTGTACTGCTACAACGACCGAATGGCGATGGGACTATACGACGGGCTGCGCGAGCACGGCCTCTCCATCCCCGACGACATCGCAGTGGTGGGATTCGACAACCAGGAAGTCATCGCCGCCCACCTCCGGCCCCCGCTGTCCACGGTATCTCTCCCCCACTACGAACTGGGCGCAGCGGGAGTGAGGATACTGCTGGGGCTTGAAGAAGCACACGCCAGCGCCCCCGCAAAAATCCACTGCCCCACGGTGGAACGAAATTCGGTGCGGGCACTGGCCCCCGCCTAGCCAACCCCAGGCATCTGCGAAGCACCACGAACACGACGGCCTGGGGAGCCAACGGAATCCACCGGGCATGATCGCAGGGAAGACGACGACATGACAGAAGGTCCGAAATCGGCATTCCTGAATGCGCCACTAGAGGTCCTTGAAAGCGCAGAGTGAAACGCCCCTTCACGGCACGGTACGCGCCTAGCCACGAGATCCTCGATTACGCGGCCAGGGCGGACTTCCGCAGCTAATGAAGGCCTTTGTGCGGAGTTTGGTCGGATGCAACTCTGTGACTTCCAGACTCTGGCACTCTGTTGGAGCGTCCGCCGCCGATAGTAATGATTATGACAAGCTGTGCCTCAGAAGAGGCTGGTGTTTCTGAAGGATGATCATGGCCCGCTGTCAATGACGGCGGATGCTACGACAGATGGCTGAGAGCCAACCGGGGACGGGTGGGGCTGGTCGGCTGTCTGTGGTGGTTGCCCGATGTTCCTTTTCGGCCACGAACGTTAGTGGTTCTTCGTCTGCTGGGTGCGACTAGTTAGGTGATCGCGTTGACGACGTGCCGGCAGGAAGCGGCGGAGACCGATCAGGATGGCTGCGGATGCGGCGGCAAAGATAGCACCTGTCAGGGGTGCCCAAGCGGTCCCGAGGGTGTCGACGGTGGGCTCGCCGAGGGCTGCGCCCGCTGCGATGCCAATCTGGTTGAAGACGGCCGCGGCCGCGTATCCAACCCCACAGATCCCCAGCAGTACGATGGCGACCACGACATTCACAGGCAGCAGCGTCAGGCCGAGGAAGCCGGCCCTCACAACAAGCAAAGCAACGAGGGCGGCACGGTCTCGTGTTTTGTCACGATGCAATGTCGGCGGACACGCCCAACTCGCTGGAGATCGTCCGCGCGGTTTCGAGGAGCACCGAGGTGACCTTGTCCATCTCGTCTTTGTCCACTTCTTCCGCAGGGAACACGACGGTGATGGCGAGGGGCAACGAGTCCACTGACGAAAAGACGGGGGCCGAGACTGAGGAAACACCGGGGATGATCCCTCCTGATGTGATCGCGTAGCCGGCGGCAAGGACTTCGCTGCGGCTCCGGTCAATGTCGGTGTCCGAGTATGCCTCGGCTTTGTGGCGTGCCCGGTCAGCCGTCAGGGCAGCGGCGGACATGGATTCGGGCAGGTAGGCGAGAAAGATGAGTCCGCCGGAGGAGGTCAGCATGGGGAGTTTTGCGCCGACCCGGACATTGAATGGAAGTACGTGGGCGCCGTAGTCCCAGCGGACGACCACCGGCCCGTCTTCTCCCCAAACGGAGAGGTTGACGGAGTGCCCGCACGCGTCCCGCAGCCTCATTGCGTAGTCCGAGGCCACTGAAACTTCATTTGTCCGCCGCAGGGATTCGGCGCCTAGCCGCCGCATGGCCGGCCCGAAGTCGTATCTGCCCGTCTTCGGGGACTGCGAGGCCAATCCGGAGCGGACCAGGCTGACCAGATACCGATGGGCCTTATTCGGCTGGAAGCCGCTGCGCTCGGCAATCTCGGACAGCGCCAAAGGACCGCCGCCAGCTTCGAGGGCCTGCAGCACGCGCATGGCCAGCTCCACGGACTGTATACCTTGACGCTCGGTCGCTGGTTCCTGGTCGAGGTCGCTCAAATCAGGTCACTTCCCTTTTTGTCTTGTATTTCGCAGCCGATGCGCCGTTGGCTGCACCCCAAAGGCTGATGCCGTGATGGGGTGCAGCCAGTTTACGGGGCAGCAGCGGCCTGTCTGGTTCTAGGCCTCCCGGGCCGGGACCCCGGACAGGGGTGTGTTCGTCGGCGCAGGTGTCGTAAAGGTCTTCACCTTCACTTGAGGTACGAGCATGGAGGCCACGGCCCCAACTACAGCCGGAATGGCGAAAGCGTAGAAGTTCCACTCGAGGGAGAGCCCGGAGGTCATGACCCAGGCGCCGAGCGAGGGTCCGACAATGGCGCCCAGGCGTCCGAAGGAGAGCGCCCAGGCCAGGCCGCTTCCGCGGATGTCGTCGGGGTACCGGGTCAGGATGAAGCCGTTGACCAGGATCTGGGAGCCGATGAAGCCAACGCCGCTGAGGAACATGAAGATGAAAAGTACGATCACGTTGGGGTTCAGGCTCATGACGATCAGGCTGACAGCGCCGGTCAGGAATGCCACGATGACCACCGGCTTGGCTCCTATGGCGTCAGCTATCCGGCCGCCGATCACAACTCCGACGCCAACGCCGACCCACATGGCGGCGGTTTGAAGCAGTGCCGATCCCAGGGAATAGCCGCTGGCCTGCATCATCGTTGGCAGCCAGGCAGTGATGCCGAAGACCAGCAGGAGGCCGCAGAACGTCATCACCCAGAACAGCAGGGTTGCCGCGGCGACGCCAGAAGAAAACAGGGGGCCGATGCCGGCGAGGTGCCGCTTTCCGGCCACGGTCAGTACCGGCACGGGCAGCCCCATGGACTCGCTGAGGCGATGCGCGTCCTCAATTTTGCCGGTCCGGAGCAGATGTACCGGCGGGACCGGCAGCAGTTTCCATGCGAACGGCAGGCTGATGAGGACCGGGATCACCCCGATGATGTACAGCCACCGGTAAGAGATGCCTGGAAGCATTACGGCTCCCAACAGCGGCGCTGCCAGGCCGCCGGCGGCATAGCCGGCCATGACGATCCCGGTATTTCGATTGCGGTGGCTCGGGACGGACAGATCTGCCACATAGGCCAGCAACGTGGGCAGGACGACGCCGAGCCCGAGGCCGACAAGTGCGCGACCGGCCCCGAAGAGGGCCACATTCTGTGCCAATGCGGAGATCACCATGCCGACGGAGAAAACGATGCAGCTGGCAAGGATCAGCCGCAGGGCTCCGATCCGGCGCATCATGGCGCCGGCCAGTCCGGCTCCGATGAGCATGCCTGCCCCTACGACTGAACCCAACACTCCGGCGGAGGCCTTGTCTACGTGCAGTGAAGCATCGGCCAGCAGGGCAGGAACGGACACGCCGTAAACCGCCAGGTCGTAGCCTTCGAGCGCGGCGATCACGAAGGCGATGGCCAGAAGGGATCGTTCAGTAATGGCCCGGACGTATCGTTGTCCGACCGCCGTGTGAGTTGTTGACATGGCCTACACTCCTACTGATGCTGTAGTGCTGCTCACTGTCGAGCAGGCATTGTGGTACTCGCGGCGGAGTGAACCATACTCGTCGAGCGTCCCCGCCGCTCCGTAAATGTAGAAATCGGGACGGACAAGAACTGCGGAACAACTGTTGTTCTCAAACCAGTTCAAGTAGCTCCCGTTGATGTCCGTGAACGACCCGATGATCAGTCCGGTGTCCGGGTCGATGACGACGACATCGCCAGCGATGTCGGCGGATGACGGCTCGGTCGCTCGGTACCATTGAGCGCTGCATAGAAGCCGGAAGCCGTATCCGAAGACTTCGTCGAAGCGTCCGGATGCCGTCCCGGTGCGGACTTCGTCCTGGATGAAGAGGCGGCCATTGGCCGGATGGGACGTGGGTGCGATGAACCCCGGGCCGAGCCCGGGGAACTTCAGTTTGTCGGGCTTCAGGTTGTTCCGCCGGTTTGCGATGTATTGCTCGTCCCTCTGCCGGGCCTTCTCCGGATCGCGCATGGTCTGAACTTTCCCGAGCTCGATGCCCTTGTGCACGACGGCCGCCACATGGGGCTCCCGCTCGCTTTGGTAGGTGTCAAGGATATTCTCCCCGGCCCGGCCTGCGAGCAAAAGATCGAGTTTGAAGGCCAAATTCTGGGCGTCGCGGATACCGGAACACATTCCCTGTCCGAGGAACGGCGGCATCTGATGGGCCGCATCGCCTGCCAGGACGATCCTTCCCTGCCGCCACGGGCGGGCGATCAGGGACCGGAAGGTGTAGGTGGCTACACGGATGAGCTCCGCCTGGTCCGGCGACAGGTAGTCCTTGACCCGTGCCCAGACTCGTGCCGGGTCGCGCTCGGTCAGGAATGCCTCTTCAGAGTCGAGCATGAAGCTGAAGCGGTGGTGATCAGGTCCGAGCGAAATGATGGATTGCGGCTGCTTCGGATCGCACACCTGGCGTGCAAGGGGCACGTCAACTTCACCGGTGAGCCGGAAGTCGCAGACCAGCCACGGCTCGGAAAAGCCAAAGTCTTCCAACTCCGAGCCCATCCAGCCACGGGTGAAGCCGTTTCCGCCGTCGCAGGCCACAACGTAAGATGCCCGCACGGCGCCCTCCGGGACCTTCACGTCCACGCCGTCAGGGGATTCTTCATAACCCTCGACGGGCGCATTGAACCGCACGGTGACATTGGGCATGGATCGGCAAAGACGGTCCAGCTCCTCTTCGAGGTCAGGCTGGTACATCATGTACCACTCCGACCACCCCGATGCCCCTTTCAGGGCGAACTCGTGCTCGATGAGCAGCTCGCCGGCGGCGTTGCGCCATTCGTAGTTCCGCTGGGCATTGATTTTGGGCAGCATTGCCTCTGCGATTCCCAGCCGGGCGAAGGTCCGCATGGTCTCGTCGTCGAAAATCGCGGCACGTGGCAGGTTGTAGAGCCCGGCGTACCTTTCCAGCACCACAACCTTGTGGCCGGCTTGGCCCAGCAGCGCTGCCGTGGCCATGCCGGCTGGGCCGTAACCCACTACGGCAACATCAAAAGTTTCCATCGTCATCCTCAGGTCTTGAACTGGACCACTCCTGTGATCCTTGACACAAGGCAAGCGTAGGATTCATTATTAGTGAAGTCAATGCATATTAGTGAATTGATTTTGCGGCCAAAGGAGATCGTTTTGAAGAAGATTGCCCTCGAAGAACACTTCGTCACCCCGGACCTCGTCGGGTACGGAAACAGCACCAGCTCGATCGCCCAGCCCCAAGCGTGGGCGGATGCCTCCAGACGGCTGCTTGACATCACGGAAGAACGGCTGCCCGAGATGGACCTGCACGGGATAGACATGGAAGTCCTGTCCCTGAACTCCCCCGGCGTCCAAGCCGAGACGGATCCAGAAACAGCCATCGCCAAGACGAAGACCGTGAACGACTTCCTCGGCGGCATCATGGCTGAGCGGCCTATGCGCTTCTCCGGCTTCGCCGCGCTCCCCCTGCAGGACCCACAGGCGGCAGCTAAAGAACTCGAACGCGCGGTCACCGAACTCGGCATGAAGGGCGCGCTCGTCAACGCCCACACCAACGGAATGTACCTGGACGACCCGAAGCTCCGCGTCGTCTGGGAGATGGCCGAAGGTCTTGACGTGCCGCTGTATCTGCACCCGGCCAACGGTGTGGACACCGCCCACGTTCTGGACGGTCACCCGGAACTCGTCGGGCCCATGTGGAGCTGGGGCATCGACACCTCAACCCATGCGCTCCGGCTGATTTTCGGCGGAGTTTTCGATGACTTCCCCAACGCCAAGCTCCTGCTGGGCCACATGGGCGAAGGACTCCCCTACGCCCTCTGGCGGCTGGACTCCAGATGGGACTTCCACAACCGCCACGGCATCGAACTCGCCAAGGGCAAACCCTCCGAATACCTTCGGGACAACCTCTACATCACGACCAGCGGCGTGTGTTCGCCCGCACCCCTGCTCTGCGCAATCCTCGCCGTCGGCGCTGAACACATCCTCTTCGGAACCGATTACCCGTTCGAGACGATCGAAGAGGCCGCCAGATTCCTCGACAACGCACCCATCAGTGAATCTGACCGGGAGAAGATCAGTTTCCGCAACGCTGAAAAGCTGCTGCGCCTGGGGGAACCGGCGGTCGCTGTACCGGGGCTGGCTACGGCTTCACGCTAGCCGGGCTGGGCCTTCCGGCTGCACCAGCATCAGGGTGCAGCCGGTGCCGGCCTTGCAACCAAAAGGGGACTCGTCGCTAAGGCCCCTCGAAGGCTGGCAGGAGACCGGACCGCCCGAAGAATACGCGCAGCGACTGCCTGGTTGTTCCCCCGGAGGAATGACGTCGGCGACAGACTTCGCGGGTAGCTGGCCGACGACAGGCAACCGTACGATCAGCACGCTCCTGGACTTACGACCTAGGAATACCCGGCATCACCCTCCCCCGCTAACTCCCATTCAGGAATACGAGAAACATGGCAACGAACGTTGACGCCGACGCACTCACCTCGGAAGTGCTGCAAAGCTTCTCCTCCACCCCCGACGAGAGGCTCAAGCAGATCCTGGGCAGCCTGACCACACACCTGCACGCCTTCGTCCAAGACATTGCACCTTCCATCCAGGAGTGGGAACAGGCCATCGACTTCCTCACCAGGACCGGAAAGACATGCACCGACGTGCGGCAGGAATTCATCCTTCTCTCCGACGTCCTCGGCGTCTCCATGCTCGTCGAGACCATCAACGGGCAGGAAACCCCGGAAGCGACAGACTCGACCGTCCTCGGCCCCTTCCACATGGTCGAATCCCCGGCCCGTAAACTCGGCGACGACGTCTCCCCCGAAAGCGAAGGACCACGCTGCGTCGTCAGCGGCAGAATCCTCGCCATCGACGGTACCCCCGTCCCGAACGCGGAGATCGACATCTGGCAGGCCGACACGAAGGGCTTCTACGACGTCCAGCAGCCCGGCATCCAGAGCATCGGCAATGGCCGGGCCCTGCTGCACTCGGACGCGGAGGGCCGCTTCCACTTCCGGTCCGTCGTCCCGATGTATTACCCCATCCCCACCGACGGGCCCGTCGGGGAACTGCTGGACGCCACCGAACGGCACCCCTACCGTCCGGCCCACATCCACTTCCTCGTCACAGCCCCCGGCTTCAGGGAACTAACCACCCACATTTTTATCGGCGGATCCGACTACATCGACTCCGATGCCGTGTTTGCCGTCAAGGGATCCCTGGTCAAGGACTTCACCGAAAATCCTGATCCCGACGACGCCGCACGATACGGAGTCCAAAGCCCCTTCCGGCACGGCCGCTTCGATATCGTCCTGCACCCCGAATCCTAGGAGAGCACAATGTCCACCCCGTTTTTCTATGAAGCCCTGCCGATGCGCGTCAGCTTCGGCGCCGGCTACCGGTCCAAGCTGGCCGACGAAGTAAACAAACTCGGCCTCAAAAGGGTCCTTGTCCTCGCCACCGAATTCCAGAAAGATCTCGCCCAAGAGATCTCCGACTCCCTAGGCGAGCTCAGCGTCGGCGTCTACGCCAAAGCAGAAATGCACGTCCCCATCGAAACCGCCCGGGACGCCCAGCGCTTCGCCACCGAAGCCGGCGCCGACGGCTGCATTGCCGTCGGAGGTGGCTCCACCACCGGCCTGGGCAAAGCCATCGCCCTCGAATACGGCACCCCGATCATCGCCCTACCCACCACCTACGCGGGATCTGAAATGACGCCCGTCTGGGGCCTGACAGCCGACGGCGTAAAGAAAACCGGCAAGGACCCAAAGGTCCTGCCCACCAGCGTCATCTACGACCCGGAACTGACCCTCTCGCTACCGGCCGGCATGTCCGTCACCAGCGGATTCAACGCGATCGCCCACGCCGTCGAGGCCCTCTACGCCCCCGACGGGTCCCCGATTATCTCCCTGATGGCCGAAGAAGGCGTCCGCGCCCTCGTCACCGCCCTGCCGAACATCGTCAAAGACCCCCAAAACATCGAACACCGCAGCGACGCGCTCTACGGCGCCTGGCTATGCGGTGCAACCCTGGGCGCCACAACCATGTCCCTGCACCACAAGCTCTGCCACACCCTGGGCGGGACCTTCAATCTCCCGCACGCCGAAACCCACACCGTCGTTCTCCCGTACGCCCTGGCATACAACGCCCCCGCGGTTGCCGGCGCCGTTGAAGCGCTCCGGAGGGCCACCGGAGCCACAGACCCGGCCGCCTACTTGCGCGAACTCGGCCTCGAGCTCGGCGCCCCCGCCTCGTTGCGCGAACTCGGGCTGACCGAAGAGAATGTCGAAACGGCCGTCGATCTCGCAACCCGCAACCCCTACGCCAACCCTCGCGAAATCACCGGCGACAACATCCGCCGCCTGCTCACCGCAGCGCTGAACGGCGACCCCGTCACGTTCTAACTCATCACAATCACAGCCGATGGCCAGCGGGGGAAGCCCAGGCTTGCCCCGCTGCCTTTCCCGCCTGAACACCACGAAGGAGCCCTACACATTGGCGCAGACGATCGGCCCTGACCACGCCCTCATCCGGGGTCTCGAAGACCAACGGTATGCAGCGGTCCTTGACCAGAACTTCGACATTCTCACGAGCCTTTGCCACGCCGAACTGGTCTACGGCCACACAGGTGGAAACCGCGATTCGCTGGACTCGTACCTGAACAAGCTCCGCACGGGCACCCTCCGCTACCACCGCATCGATCACCCCGTGGACAACATTGTGCTGGTCGGAGACACCGCCCTTGTCTTTGGACAGATGAACGCCCACCTCACCGTCAACGGCAGCAATAAAACCCCTCAACAACAGCACCCTTGCGGTGTGGACCAAAGACGGCGGCGACTGGAAATTTACCGCCTACCAGCCGACACCGGTGGCATCCTCGGATTGAGCTGAGCCATGCACGGCGGCGGACAGCGGCTGCAAACACCCAATGGGGAGTCACAACCAGGCGTCACTCCCCCGACGGAAGGCGAATTGACAGTGTCTACTGAAACGACGAGCGGCATCAGCGATGAAGAAGCTCCAGAACGTTCGCGGGACTATGAGCTAACCGCTTCACCCTGGATTGGACTCCACTATAAGTACGAACACGGCCGATTCGTTGTCAACACCGGGCAATCCCCGCACCGGGGTATGGCCGGCCACACTGAACAAGCAAAGGAATGGAAATGACCGAAGAACTACGCGCGCGGATGGACCGATTCGTCGAGTTCATCAACTCAGCCGATGAAACAATTGGTGAGGAGATCGTTGCCCCGTCGGCGATCTTCCATGTGCCCTTCCTGCCCGAACCGGTGCAAGGCCCCACAGGCTACCTCGACATCATCGACGTGATGAGGCAGGCATTCCCTGACGTTCAGTGGTCACTCGAAGAAACCATCATTGAAGGGAACGCGGTAGCGGCGCGATTCACCCTGCGGGGTACCCACGAAGGAAACTTTCTCGGCGTACCCGGCACGGGCAAGTCGATCCAAACCCAGGCCATGAATATCTATCGCTTCGAAAACGGCCAGATCATCGAGGAACACGGGCTCCCTGACCTGTTCGGACTGATGATACAGATCGGCGCCATCGACACACCGGGCGGTGACGACCGCGGCTGAACTACAAGCCGGCACGCCTCATGATCCTGAGGTAGAGCAGAAGATGGAAAAGCTGGGCCTTAATGCGACATTCAGGGACTCGGCGGCGTTCGAGAGCTTGTGGGAGTCGCAGGACAAGCGCCTGATCCCCCTCATCGAGCGCGCCGCGCAGCAGAAGTAACCACTCAGGTCCCTTGGGAGCCGCATGCCGGCCGGTCTCCCACGGGACCGCAATACGGTGGGCACGAAGCTGCGTCGAATGCCGCAACGCCAGTGCTAGTTGGGTCTCCTGGCGCTGCTGTGGCCGAAGACTACCCGCACGCTCGAAGAGATCTCTCACACCGGATCGTGACGCATCCGGCTACTTGTACACGGAACCCGCATGGGCCGTCTCGGTGCCTACAAGGGCATGCCCCATTTTCAATCCTTGACGACATACCGCCGTTTGGTGGAACGGGCCGTTGCCCGCACCCTCAGCTGGCTATGGGTCGTGACAAGTTCAAGTTCCCGGGCATGGCTTGGCCCGCCCTCCCGGCGAGTGGACGGGCCATTCCAGCGTCTCATCGCTTGCCCTGGTTGTGAAGGGGAGCTGCTATGCACCTCCTTCGAGCCTTGGAAGCGAGACTTTCCTTCGACCCTGTCATCCTGAGTACACCCCAACCTGACGACGTGGGCCAGCACGTCTTGACGTTCTTCTGGAAAGGCCCTAGAACTCAAGCTGACAGGTTGATGGTTTGAAGGCGACGGTGGCCGGACTACGGATTGGGTACGTGCGCGTGAGCACGCTGGACCAGAACGACAAACGCCAGCTCGACGGGTTGGTACTGGACAGGGTTTTCACGGACAAGGCCTCCGGCAGGGACACGGCCAGACCGCAACTGGCCGAACTGTTGGGTTACGCCCGTGACGGGGACACCGTCCTGGTGCACAGCATGGACCGGCTCGCCCGCAACCTGGACGACCTGCGCGCCCTGGTCCAACACCTCACCCGCAAGGGCGTGCGGGTGGAGTTCGTCAAGGAACACCTGCTCTTCACCGGGGAGGACTCCCCCATGGCCAACCTCATGCCGTCCGTCATGGGTGCTTTCGCTGAATTTTCAACGCTCAATGATCAGGGAGCGGCAGCGTGAAGGCATCGCCCTGGCCAAGCAGCGAGGCGCCTACCGCGGACGCAAGAAAGCCCTCACACCGGAACGGGCGGCCGAACTGGTACAGCGTGCGGCCATCGGGATTCCCAAATCCGTCCTCGCCAGTGACTACGGCATCAGCCGGGAAACGGTGTACCAGCACATCCGCCAAGCCCCACTGGCCTGAACCCCCGCCCCTGCCATGCCAGCCATTACGCCAGAGCTGGATTACTTCAGGTTGACGGAAGGTCCGTTATCGGCGCCGAAAGCAGTGAGAAGCAAGGCTCCACGAAGCTGGAGCCGATTGGATTCACAGCCATACTCTCGCTGTTATCCGCGTTCGAACCCTACTCCGTAATTCACCGGGACTGAACTGTCCTGGGAGGCATCGCCATGCGCCTTGGAGCGAGCAATCACGCTGTGTGACGACACGTCGGCCTGCTCCAGGGACGAATGATTCCCAGTCGGACCGAGCTTCCTAGGATCGGCTGCAGTCAGCAAACACCGGGGACGCCGGCAATGTTCTCTAGCCCTTTTATTCGTTCACATCCTGGTAGGCAAGGGCGCTACTCGCGGCGGCGGCTGCCCGTGCCACGATGGGGCCGAGCCTGGGCACGTCGGCGGGCGTTATGCGCTGGGTGGGAAATCCGAGGCCCAGAACACCGGCCAGCCTACCGGTGTGGTCAAAAACGGGTGCGCTTACCGATCCGACGTCTTCGTTGCGTTCACCGAAGGCCGCGTAGAAACCCTGCTCTCTGGCCGCCTGCGCCTGCTGCCGGAGAAGATCGAGGGTGTCCGGAGTTGCAGGGGTGTAGCGGCTCATCTCCGATTCGGACAACGACCTCCAGGCATCCGGGTCATAGGCCAGGAAGATCTTGCCCGGAGCTCCTGCGTGAAGAGGCATCACCATTCCGACCATGAAGGGCCGCATCACCACGTGGCGCGTTTCTGCGACTGCGACCACTGTACGGAACGCTCCGTCTCTGACGTAAAGACATGCGCTTTCGCCTGTCTCGTCGCGGAGCTGCTGCAGCACGGGTTTTACCAGCTTGACGAGGTCGAGCCCCAGGGTTCCGGGTGCGGCCCAGCGGACCATGCCGATTCCGATCCGGTACTGGTCTCCCTCCCGGTCCAGGAATCCTTCCCGGACCATGTTCTGAACGAGCCGCTGGCAGGTACTGGAGGGCAGTCCCGTCCGCCGGATGATCTGCTGGAGAGTCGGCTCGGGTTCGGCGACGGAGAAACAGTCCAGGATCTCGGCGACCTTGTGGAGCACCAGAAGTGGTGATGAGCCTGAGCCCTGTTCGGATGTCACGGAGGGTCCTTTCTGCTGTAATTCCCGATCTTGCGCGGATCCCATCCTAGACAAGCGGGAAGCGGGCTTCCCGCTAACAGCATGTGATCCGTTTGACATTCTACCAGTGAGACCCACATCATGGGATGGCAACCCAGATTATGGGATTACCTATCAGCACAACGTCGTGGAGAAACCATGAGCACTCCTGAAGTCACCTGTGAAACTGCCGCCGAGCCCAAGCGCCCCGGTGCGTCCCGCGTAGGCCTGATCGTTCCCAGTTCGAACACCACCATGGAAACCGAGCTTCCCGAGCTCTTCCGCCGCCAGTCTGAGGCCACCGGGCACAAGTACACCTTCCACTCCGCCAGGGCGGGCATGAAGAACGTCAATCGTGAAGAGCTTCTCGCGATGGTAGGCAAGGCTGCGGGCTGCGCCGAAGCCGTGTCGGACGCCGACGTGGACGTCATCGCCTACGCCTGCCTCGTGGCCGTCATGGCGCAGGGGCCGGGAGCACATGCCGGATCCGAAGAGGTCATCGCCGCTGCTGCCGCCGGAAACGGGCATCCGGCACCGGTCACCAGCAGCGCCGGAGCGCTGGTACGAACCCTGCAGGAGATGGGCGTCCGCAAGGTTGCCATGATCACCCCGTACATGAAGCCGCTGACCCAGATGGTGGTCGAGTACATCGAGGGCGCCGGAATCACCGTCCTGGATGCAACCAGTCTCGAAGTTGCCGACAACCTGGCGGTCGGCTGCCTGGACCCGCAGAACCTTCCTGGCATCGCGCGTAACCTCAAGCGCGAAGGCGCCGAGGCCATTGTTCTTTCCGCCTGCGTCCAGATGCCCTCACTTCCCGCGGTCCAGGCCGTTGAAGATGAACTCGGCCTGCCCGTCATCACCGCGGCGACGGCCACGACGTACGAAATCCTGAAAGCGCTCGGGCACACTCCGGCCATCACCGGCGCCGGCAGCCTTCTCTCGGGAACCCGCGCCCTGACCGGCGCGAGCATCTAAGCGAACGCCGCCATGTCGCTATCTCTCATCGCGTTCTTCATCCTTGTAGCCGCCTTTGCCATCGGCTCGTTCACCAGGATCAATGCCGGACTCATCGCCCTTGTCGCCGCCTTCGGCGTCGGCACTCTTCTGGTGGGCATGCCCATCAAGGACGTCATCGGCCAGTTCCCGGCCGGTCTGTTCTTCATCCTCGTCGGCGCCACCTTGCTTTTCGCCATCGTGAGGATCAACGGCACCATCGACCTGCTCGCCTACTGGGCCGAACGCCTCGCGGGTGACCGCAAGGTACTCGTTCCCGTCCTGATGTTCCTCCTGACTGCGGCACTCGCCTCCGCTGGGGCATTCACGCCGGCCGCCATCGCAATCGTCGCGCCGGTAGCCCTGGCACTTGGCCTCCGGTTCGGCATCAGCACCCTGGCCATGGGCCTGGTCATCGTTCAGGGCGCAAACGCCGGTGCATTCTCCCCAGTCAATCCCTTCGGCGTGCTCGCCAACGTCATGCTCGATGACGCAGGAGCGTCGGCCGATTCCTTGAAGCTGTACATCTACTGCTTCGTGTTCAACGCCGTCCTGGCCGTCATCGCCTACGTCCTCGTGCAGTGGATCATGAAGCGCCGCGTTACACCTGGGAGCGGCAGTGAAACGGGCCTCTCCGGAGCCGATGCCAGCCAAGGCATCGTACATCCAGGGGCGGCCAGAAGCGTGGCCGGCGGCTCGGGGGCCTCGGTGCTCACCGCTGCAGCGCCTGCACAGGTGGCTACGGACCCGGCCTTGCGTCAGGGCCCGGTTAAGGTCGCGGCAACCCCGATGCGGATCATGACCCTGATCGGCCTGGGAGCGCTGCTGGTATTGACGACGGTTCTGGGCATCGACGTCGGAGTGGCGTCCCTCGTCGTCGCCCTGATGCTGATCTGCGCGAACCCCGGCGTGCAGAAGCCTGCCGTGGAGAGCATGCCCTGGTCCGCCATCATCCTGGTCACCGGCATCGTCACCTACGTGGGCCTGCTTGAAGAAATGGGGGCCCTGAAGGAACTGGAGGCAGGTATCGCCGGTTTGGGCGACAGCTCCCTTGCCGCCCTGATCGCCAGCTACGTGGTGGCGGTCGTGTCCGCCTTCGCCTCCACCGCCGGCACTCTCGGCGTGGTCAGCCCGATCGTCACCCCCATCGCAATGGACCCGATGCTCTCCCCCATCGGCGTGATCACAGCCATCGCCATCAGTTCCTCCGTGGTGGATGTCAGTCCGATGTCCACCAGCGGAGCGCTGCTCATGGCCAGCGCCCAGCCGAAGGATGAGCGGATGTTCTTCCGGGCCTTGCTGCTCTGGGCAATCGCGATGATCGGTATCGTCCCGCTCCTCGTCTGGCTCATCTTCGTCCAGCTCGGCCTCGGCTAACCAACAAGCCCCGTTGCGGGGTGCCCGGGACCATACAGGCACCCCGCAACGGCTCAGCCCTCCAAGTGGTGCTTCCGACGGAAATCCCCAGGCCAATCAGCACTGCGGATCCGCTTCAGCTCCCTCACCGAGGTGAACTCCACGATCGACGGGGATCATTCTCCGCGCCCTTGCCGTCCTGCTCGAGAAGGAGTATGTCCCCTGACGTGCCGGCTCCCCATGGCCTCGGACCGCGGCCGCTGGGAACAATGATGTCACCCACGTTCGGCGGAGATCCGGAGGCCTTCAATAACGTGTTTGCTCCGCGTAACCGCCCCGAAGCCGCTCGCGACCGACCTAACAGTGTTGTTGTGAGCTATTTCCGAGTAGTCTCCACAGCAGTCCTCGACGAGAGTGACCAGGAAGTCGAGACAAGTTGCATCCCGTAGCGATGTTTCTACGCAGATGCTCGTTGCTGTCCCGCAGAAGAACAAAGACGTGCGATTGAGAGATCGTAAGAGCCCTTCCAGCCCCGTGTTCGTGAAGGCGCTGTAGCGTGCTTTGGGAAGTACGTGGTCCTGTGGCTGCGGTACTAGTGTGAAGAACTCCGCCCCCCACGTTCCGGGCAGGCAGGACTGTGAATCGCGGGGTTCCAGATGACGGGCGCGCCACTCGGCAGTGTCAGTTTCGGGATCATGCAGGTTCTGCATGAAGACGACAGGCACTCCAAGTTCCCTGGCATCCTGCGTGAATATTTCAATGCGGCCAACGACGGATTGCACTCGCTCAACGTCCCTTCCACGTAGCCCTTGGTAGCCGCCGCTGTGGCAAAAATCGTTCTGAATATCGATTACGACGATTGCCGCCTTCGAAGTATCAAGTCGTCTCACGTAATGTCCTCAACTTTGGGCGAATGGTTTGACCATACTATTGACATGCCTTCGTGATGTAAATTACTGTCCCTTTCAACGGGCGGCGAAACTTCGCCGCCGCCTGAACAGCGTGGTTCGTCTGGCTCCAACCCTTGGTTGCAATGCGTCGAACCCATTTCGCAGCTGTCTGAACTAAGAGGAGCTTTGATGTTTGCTTGGATACTGGCCAAGAAAAAGTACCGCCCCGCGCGTCTCCCCGCCTTGGCCTCAATGGCGGCAGTGACGGCGCTGGCGCTGACCGCCTGCGGCGGCGGCGCCAGCAGCGCACCCAACTCTGACGGCGCGCCGGTTCAGCTTCGGGTCATCGAGTCGAACAAGCAGGATCCGACCGAGCTCGGCGCGGAAGCCGGCAACTACGTCAATATTTGGTCGAAATGCTCCCCGGAGGTGAAGGTCAACCTGACTGCCGGCGAGAAGGTGGCGGAGGCGTTGGCAGCCAAGAGCGCTGACATCGGAATTACATCCCCCAACCGCGTTATCGGTGCGATGTCCCAGGGACTTAGGGGAAAGATCATAGGATCATCGATGCCGGTTTGGGATCAGTACGTGGTTGTTAGGAAGGACAGTGGGGCCAAGTCGTTTAGCGATTTGAAAGGCTCCACCTTTGCCATCAGCAGCTTCGGCTCTGCGGGGGATTACGCCACTCAGAAGATCGCTCGTGAGGAGGGCTGGGGCCCTGACGACTTCAAGACTGTCACAATGGGCAGCCTTGATGGGATCATGGCCGGGCTCAAGAGCGGCACAGCAGACGCCTTCCTGTGGAGCGCCCAGGCGGCTTTTGGTCTGGAACTTGAAGGATCCGCAAGGGTTCTCGGCAGTGTGAAGGATCTTGTGGGACCCAACGCCATGACAGTGGTTTTCGCCACCGACGAAATCATCCAGAAGAACCCAGCGGCCGTTAAGGCCTTCGCGGAGTGCTACTACAAGGCCACCGAGGCAATCATGGACGACTCTGGCTTGGCCACGAAGATGCTGGTCGAAAACTGGGGAATGGAGCCAGCACTCGCGTCGAAGATCATCGAAAAAGAGATTCCCCTGAGCTCGCGGGACGGTGAATTGAGCCCGAACCAGCTGGAAGGACTCCTCGAAGCTACGCAGTTTACGATCAAATCCGCCAAGTCGCTCACCATCGACGACGTCAAGGGCATGTACAAGCATTGGAAGAGCCTGTGATGACGGCTCGCCAAGGCGCAGGGAGCTGAACCGATGCAGACCAATTTGTCAGCACCACCTCGCACACAACCACGACTGTCCACTCCGAAGGTGCTTCGGACTGCCGACGTGAAAGCCCAGGCACGAATCGGTCGGGTCACGGTGGTCGTGGCGGCCCTGATCGTCTGGGAAGTCCTAACCCGGTTCGGCCTAATCGACAGCGATTTCGTTTCCACTCCGCTGGCCGTGGGCGTGGCGTTCACAGAGATGCTGCGCAGCTCGGAAGTATTGTCAGCGTTGGCCAGCACAGGGGGAAATATCCTCTTGGCATTCATTATCGGTACGGTTATCGGCGTCATAGCCGGGACAGTGATGGGCCTGTCCAAAACGTTGTGGCAGGCCTACTCGGCTCCATTGTTGTTCCTGATGTCCACGCCGAAGTCGATATTCCTGCCGATTTTCATCCTCTTGTGCGGCATCGGTTCCACGTCTGCCGTTGTCTTCGGCGCGTTCGAAGCGGCGGTGTTCGTAACTATTAACGTGGCCGCAGGCATGGCGCTCGTCGAAGATCGCCACATGAAGGTGGCACGTGCGTTCAAAGCGTCCTGGGCCCAGACCATCCTTGCCGTGGTGCTGCCCTCTGCGCTTCCCGGGATCTTTACAGCCCTGTGGTTCGGAATCCGCCATGCCTTCATCGGTGTTCTGATCGCGGAACTGTGGGCTTCTTCAGACGGGGTAGGGGGACTGATCAGGGTCTACTCGGAACAACTCCACACTGACAAGACCCTCGCCCTAATGTTGGCAGTCACCATTCTGGCCATTATTGCGGGCACCATCTGGAATCACTTAGAAACACGGCTGACGCGATGGCGGCAAAGCTCCGCTGCCGGGGCCGCAACAACAACCGCGACAAGTTAGGTAAACAGCAATGCGAATGTCCATCAACGATGTTTCAGTCACGTTCACGCGTGCCGGATCGACGGTCGAAGCACTCAAAGATATTAACTTGTCGCTGCACGAAGGAGAATTCGTAGCCCTCCTTGGTCCAAGCGGCTGCGGCAAGTCCACGCTGTTGACTTGTTTGGGAGGGCTGATGACGCCCACAAAGGGCGAGATCATCGTCGGCGAGTCAGTTGTAGAAAACCCGGATCCACGGAGGGCCGCCTTCGTCTTTCAAGACTATTCTCTGTTGCCTTGGAAAAACATTCTGGACAATGTCGGCGTTGGTTTGCGGTTCGCCGGAGTCGGGAAACAGGAACGGCGCGAGCGCAGTCAGGAACTGCTCGAGATGATGGGATTGTCCCAGTGGGGTGAATCGCATCCGGGACAGCTGTCAGGCGGTATGCAGCAGCGCGTGGCGGTGGCCAGAGCTTTGGCGATGGATCCGTCAATCCTGCTCATGGACGAGCCTTTCGGTGCACTGGACGAACAGACCCGGCGTTCGCTGGGCGAAAGCATCTCGACAGTTCTGACGGAGAACAAGCAGACGGTCGTTCTGGTCACCCACAGCCTTGATGAGGCCATCTACTGGGCGGATCGCGTCATAGTCATGTCGGCCCGCCCTGGCCGAATCATGGCCGAAGTCCAGATCCGGCAGCCCCGGCCACGTCCACTCGAATTTATCGCTCAAGAAGATTTCGCTCAATTGCGTTCCCAGCTCTTCTTGATGCTGAATGAGGCCATGGGCCACGACCAGCAGGCCAGTCCGCTAGAAGCGCAGCGAGCATAGGGAAGGTTGACATGAAAGAACAAAAAGCCTCCCCGCTGGTATGGCCGCTGCGGGCGCTTGGGCTAGGGGCGCTGATTGGTGTTTGGGCTTTTGGAAATGGTCCTGGTGGGATTTCGCCGCTGGTTCTGCCTACTATCCCTAGGGTTGTGGAAGCGCTCGGGGAAGCACTGTCGCAGTTCTCGACGTATGAAGCGGCCGCGATCACTTTCGGTGAAATCCTCGCCGCATTCATCCTCGCCTCGGTGTTCGGCCTTGCCGCGGGCTTCTGGGCCGCGAGGACACCTTTGCGGATGCAGATTTTCCAATCAATCTTTGTCTGGGGTTACCTCGCTCCATTGATCCTCTTCTACCCGATCTTTATTCTGTCCTTCGGCACGGGAGTAGGGTCGAAAATTGGCTACGGGGCAGTCAGCGCCTTCTTCCCAATCGCCTATAACTCGTTGCGGGCCTTTGCTACGGTGCAACCCACGATGCTGAAGGTGGCCAGGGCGTTCGGCGCCAGCTCATTCCAAACCGACTTCCTGATCAAGTTGCCCAGTGCGTTGCCGCTAATCAGTTCCGGAGTACGCATCGGTGCCGGCGCCTCAATGATCACGGTCATTTTCGCCGAGATGCTTGCCTCGACGGCGGGACTTGGTTACCAACTGGCGCTGAACAGTCAAACCTTCGCCGCTCCCCAGGCCTTTGCCATGATCATTCTGCTCATGGTCCTAGTCGGGGTGCTTCAGGGATTGGTCAACCTCTTGCTCACGCCTAGGCGCGAGCGAGGAAAAATTATCAATGTCGCCCATTAACTAGAGGGCAGCGTCCAGGGGCTGGCAGCGAGTGAATGACGGTCTGGCGGCGGGGCCAAAGCAAGATCGCAGAGCTTTGGCCGAAGCCACCCTGGACGTGGTGGATTCGGACCGATCTCCGAAAACGCAATGACTGGAAGGCTGCGGAGCATGACCGAAACTGAAGTGCAACCGACCGGGCGCCGGTTTCCGGGGGAAATAGCCAGATGGATACTCCTTTTCGCCATCACGACAGGAACGTTCATGGCCAATGTCGATGCCACAGCGGTGGTTGTGGCATTGCCCACGATGGCCAGGGAGTTCGGCGTTGAAATCGATTCGCTGCAATGGGTGCTGTCGGCCTACCTCCTGGCCATCACGGCGGTGCTTCCTGTCTTTGGGAAGCTCTCGGATGCAATCGGCCGAAAGAGAATCCTGAGCCTAGGCCTGCTTATGTTCGTCCTCGCGTCACTCTGTGTGGGCATGGCGCCGGCTCTGGCGGTCATGATTCTGTTCCGGGTACTCCAAGGAATTGGAGCTGGCATGTTCATGGCGACGATCACGCCACTGGCCCTGGCGAACTTCCCTGTGGACCAAAGGGGCCGGATTCTCGGAATCATCGGCAGTATGGTTGCCGCAGGAACGTTGCTAGGGCCGGCCTTGGGTGGAGTCCTGACGGAAGCGTTCGGCTGGCGCGCGATTTTCCTGATAAATGTTCCGGTCGGGCTGATAGGCGCCATCGGCACCCTGGTATTGCTCCCAAAGGACTCAAACAAGTCGAACAGGGCGCCCCAGCTGGACATCCTCGGCATGACTTTATTCATTACATTTTCGTCCACCCTGCTGCTTGGGCTAGGCTTCGCGCCCCGCCTCGGGTGGTCGAGCGGTGTCGTGGTCGCTCTGCTGGCAGCGGCGGTGATCGCTTGCGCGCTCTTCATTTTGCGCGAGCTGACCACCGCCGGCCCGCTTATCAATCTCCGGTTCTTCCGTAGACGCGTCTACGGCTGGGGGATGCTGGCGGCGTTCCTCTCGTACATTCTTATGCTGTTTCCTGCTTTTCTATTTCCCCTCTACCTGCACGACGTCCTGGGCTGGTCGATTGGCCTAACCGGACTGATGATGACGTGCCAAGCCTCCGCGATGCTCCTGGTGTCACCCGTTTCGGGCTGGTGGAGCGACCGCGTAGGTTCCCAACGGCCGGCCCTAGTGGCTTTGGCCGTCATGGTGCTAACGTTCCTAACCGCGTCGTTCCTCGAGGCAGATTCGTCGCCATGGTTGGTGGCTGCTCTTCTGGTGCTCTTGGGTGTTAGCGTCGGGCTCTTCAGCTCGCCGAACAGTTCGGCAGTGATGGGCGACTTAGGGCAGGACCAGGCCGGAGTCGCCAACGGCACAATCGCAACTCTCCGGAACCTAGGTAGGTCCATAGGAGTGGCGCTCACCGTTTTGCTCTACCAGCTGTTTGCTGGCTCTCCCGCTACAGCCGAGATCCCGGCCGACCGCTTCCTGGCTGGCTTTCAAGGTGTCCTGTTGGTCGGCGCGTCGCTGGCGGCAATTGCCTTTCTGGCGGTCGTGTTTATGTACCGCGCGGGCAGTGCCACTCCAGAGCCTCGCTGCCGGTCATTGTTGGACTGACGAGTTAGTTACTGAGCCATATACCGATATCCAAGCTCGACAAAGTTCTCTAAGCCCAGACCCCATTGACGCTACCGCAAGGTGTCGTTTTTTGCGCTCTTATCCTGCGTTGACGACACGAAGCTCCACCTATTACTGATGAGGAATAATCGTGAATTCTTGGCGAGACGTTATGTCGGACGAAGCTTACGAAGCTTTCGACACCTTCCTAGATCCCACCCCCGTAGTGGGGCAGCGACCGGCGCTTTTAGTTATCGACGTAGTCACCGCTTTCCTGGGTGAAGAGGGCCTCCCCCTGACGGCCTCGCTTGCCGACCGACCCTTGAGCTGCGGGCAAGCTGGATGGTTGGCACTGCCACGAGTTCGGGTTCTTTTGGAGTGGGCACGTGACCGGGGATTTCCCGTCATTTACACCGTGGGAGATTCAGATATCCTCGGTGGGGCCTTAAAAAAAGCAGTGGACGACAGGCAGGCCAGCCGATCGGAGATGGCCGAAATTCCGGACGCGATCACCCCCTTCCCCGGGGAGGCTGTCATCCCTAAGGCCCGTGCCAGCGCGTTCTTCGGGACGCCATTGACAGCTCTCCTGATTAAGGAAAAGGTCGACTCTCTTATCGTCGTGGGATGCACAACGTCCGGTTGCGTACGTGCCACGGTAGTGGACGGACACTCTTTCGGCTGGCCGGTCGTCGTCGCGGAAGATGCGTCCTTCGATCGCGCAAAACTAAGCCATGACGTCAGCCTCTTCGAGATGAACGCCAAGTATGCGCAAGTCTTTACCGTCAAGGACATCTTTGCCGCTTACGCAGCCTCATCGGATTCCGCTTCTCGTATCACAAGTAAGACTAAGCGGCCTCCCCTAGACAAGAGCCAGAATCTGACTACAGATTTATAGCGACTACTTCCAGTCAGCCTATTCCCCTCCGTGTTGGTTGCCGTACCAACCGCGGATTAGGTGGAACACGACATCTGGACAGTCGCCTGCACCCAGACGTAGTGATCGCCTCGGAAAGGTCCTTGGGTCCGTCCCAGACCACGATGCACACATCCTCCGCCGCGGTTCTTGAACTCCGTGAACACCCGAGCCAGTACCTGGCTCCCGCCTCGGCCTACGGCCCAGAATCCCGAGGATGTCGCGTTAGCGTTCACGGTGACGCCAAGGACGATGTAGAAGGGCTTGTCGCGGCGGACCTGCCGTCACGGATCCGGACATGGATCGCGTCGATGAAGACCACCGGGTAGGCGCGCATAAGGGTTCTGTTGGCCATTCGGCCATCACCTCGGAGACCTTCAGTGACCCTGCTGATGGTGTCCTTGGAGACGTTGGCGGCCCCAGTCGCCATCGACGTGCGCGGCTGACCCAGTTGTCAGGCCTCGGGCGGCAGGGACAGGATGTCTCGTCGATTCCCTCTAGGCCGAGGTGGATTGTCGTCACAATTTGAGGCTCCAAGCTGCCCTCCCGCAACCTGGAACATCGAACTCCACCGGCACTCGCTCTCGGCCTGCCCGTGCCTCTCGGGGCCAAGATGCTCGGTGATCTCAGCTTCCAGCAGGTTTCTTCTCAGGGCTGCCAGTAGTCACCAGGGCCCCAGCAGGCTCACGCTCGCGCGCCTGCTCCAGCAGCGCCTCCGCGAGCTCCTTCTGATCGGTGATCTCTCCCGTCATGGTCGATCATCTCTGCGGACTCATTCATAGCTTGCCGTTCGGCGAGGCCACGCCGTTCCCACCGCTTTCGTACAGTCTCTGTGCAGTACACGCCACACAGGAGCGGCACCAGCCGTCGCCGGGCAAGGTTCCGGAGAGCATGAGACGTTCCTGACAGACGCGGACCGGTCCCCGAAAATCGGAGTGGCTAAGTAAGAGCCTATGGCTGCGAGGGGGCCTGAGCACAGTGTTGCACCGGGCTTAGGCCCTTGGGCATTGTGGGGATTCTTTCCGTGTTGTACCAGTGGATGTAGTAGTGCAGTGCTGTTTCCAGTGCGTGGGTGTTGAGAAAGCGGACACGGGAAAAATTCTTCCTTAAGGTGCCCGAAGAGCTTTCCATCACTGCGTTGTCCGCAGCAGTTGCGCTTGCGGGACGTTTATGGACTGCGCCAAAGCCTTCGGGGAGATTACGCCAGCAGATGTTCTGGGCTCGCCGTGGAGGCGACAGTGTCGTTCGAGGTTGTCGTCGCTGACGAGCTTGGTAACTTGCCCGCGGTCCTCTCGATCACGGTGGCCAGGAAATGGTGGTTGGCGCCATGGAGGCCCTGGTCCGCGAACTACGCCGGGAGCAGTTCTGCGGTCATTGTAGATTCGCAGCTTTGCCGGAACCACGGAGCGACTGGACGGGGTGAACTTGTCGTTAAGGAGCTTGTCATGTCGCAGCGATTGATCTGACCGACTTCCCGGTAGACCTACACCTCGTTTCGGGTAGGGCCGTGGCTCACCTAACTCGGGACCGTGCCGAGGGCCGTTCAAAAGCCCACTCCCCCGGCATGCATGGGGTCCGTGGCTTCCTGCAGGTCAGGCGAGGGAGAGCAAGACCGCACGACAATGTCCCTACAGCCCTTATCCTCCTCCAGCATGGGTCCACCGCAACGCGCTGGCCCTGGGCGCGCTTGAAGCGGTTGATCACGGGTCAGCCCGGTCGAATCGAATTGCCTGAGCCCTGTCACGAGCTACGTTACGACACGTGCGGTTTGGCACGACCGACTCAACCTCACGAGTGCCGCAGCCAGAAGACTTGCCTGCCTCCAGTGGTCGTGTGCGGAGATTTCGCCGGAATTGAACGAAGATCGACCACCTTTCCCCCTCGTCATCGTGAATATTGACGTTCAGCAATTCCGCGTCAGAAACCGTTGACAGCCGCGGTTACTAAAGGGCATTATGGTTAGACCATTAGCAGGAGGTTTAGATGGTCAAGATTTCGTATGTCAGTGCCGCGGGAACAACCAATGTCGTTGACGCTGAGCCCGGAGACTCAGTCATGTCCGCTGCTCTCCGCAATGGAGTGTCCGGCATAATCGGCGAGTGTGGTGGGAACAACTCCTGCGCTACTTGCCACGTATGGGTACGCGAAGAATTCTGGGACGCCGTCGGCACCCCGGGCGACATCGAGGCGGACCTGATCGACATGGGCGTCTCTCAGCCGCGCGATTGCAGCCGACTCGGATGCCAGATCGTGCTTGAAGAGAAGCTCGACGGTTTGGTCGTCGACCTGCCGCCCACTCAGCCCTAAATCTCACCATCCGGGCGAAAGTACATGTAGGGCCCGGACAACAGTGAGTACTCTCAACGCCAGTCAGGACGAAAGGATCCTTCGCAATGTTGCGTACGGACATCAATGAATTGTTGGCCCAGGCGGGTCCGGGAACTCCCATGGGTGACCTTTTCCGCCGCTATTGGCAGCCGGTGCTGCTCGCCGAGGAACTCCCCGAGAACGACTGCCCGCCGGTACGCGTGAAGGTGCTTTCCGAGCGTCTCATCGGTTTCCGTGACTCCGAAGGCCGCTACGGCCTGATGGACGAGTTCTGCGCGCACCGCGGTGTTTCGCTGTGGTTCGGTCGTAACGAAGAAGGCGGCCTGCGCTGCCCGTACCATGGCTGGAAGTACGATGTCACCGGCCAGGCCGTGGAGGTCCCGAGCGAGCCGGCGACGAGCAACTTCTGCGCCAACGTCAAGCTGAAGTCGTATCCGATGGTCAAGCGAGGCGACGTGCTCTTCGCTTACCTTGGCGACCCCGCCGCTCAGCCGCCGCTGCCTGAGTGGGAGGCCTACACCGTCCCGGACGGACAGGTCTTCACCTCCAAGCGCCTGCAGGAATGCAACTGGCTCCAGGCTCTTGAGGGCGGCATCGACTCGAGCCACGTCACGTTCCTGCACGGCGGCAACTTGGAAAGCGACCCGCTCTTTAAGGGCTCCAAGGGCAATGAGTACAACAAGGGCGATCTCAAGCCCTTCTTCGAGGTGGTCGACTCCGAAGGCGGCCTGCTGATCGGCGCCCGCCGCAACGCTGAAGAGGGTAAGTACTACTGGCGCGTGACGCCGTGGGTGCTGCCGAACTTCACGATGGTTCCGCCGCGTGGTGACCACCCTGTCCATGGTCACTTCTGGGTGCCGATCGACGACGACAACTGTTGGGCATACAGCTTCGACTACCACCCCACCCGTCAGCTTACCGAAGCCGAGGTCGCTGCGATGCGCGCCGGTAAGGGTGTCCACAGCGCGAACGACGCGTCCTATCGCCCACTGGCGAATAAGGACAACGACTACCTGATGGACCGTGGGTCGCAGAAGCGCGGCGAAAACTACTCGGGCATCGAGGGGATCGCGCTTCAGGACTCCTCCCTGCAGGAGTCGATGGGCCCGCTCGTCGACCGGACCAAGGAACGCCTCGTCGCCACCGACGCCGGCATCATCAAGGCCCGCCAGAAACTCTACAAGGCCGTCAAGGCGCTGCAGGACGGCGTCGAGCCTACTGGCAACCGCGCCCAGGACCAGAAGGTTCGTTCGGTCGCGATCGTGCTCCCGGCCGATCAGTCCTTCGTCGAGGGCATCGGCGAGGCCATGGTCGCCGAACCTGCCAAACCACACACCTCGGTCTGAGCCATGTCTGACCACGATCACGACCACGCGAGTGGTCCGCGCTCGGTGCCGGGTGGCCCGAGCTCGTGCGCTGAGGCTGCGACCGCCAAGGAAGCGGCCTACCGAATCGACTACCCTCTGTCGGCCGCGCGGAACACCCGTGTCGTCGCCCTCGATGACGAGGCGGAGCGGATCATTCGCTCCGCGGCGTTGCTTGAGTGGGGTCAGGCTCGTTTCTTCTCCATAGCCGACCCGGGCGAGGTGCTGGTTGAGGTAGACGGCTCGAACGTGCCCCTGGATGAGGTCATGACCGACACCAACACGGTGGTCATGGTAGCCACTTCCGGCGAGAACGCGGCGGCGGTCGCCGCCATCGGTGATCTCGCCCGTGAACGCGGCATCATGACGGCAGGACTGGTCGTCACCCCGGGTGCGCTCACCAGTGACGCCCTCTTCCACCTCCGTCCCCACGCCCGGATTCTGCTGGTCCCGGCGGAAGACGACGATCTGATTGAACTGCTGAGGGCCACCCGCGCATGATCACCATGACCATTCCCCAGCTCCAAGCCATGAAGGCGGCCGGCCGGAAGAGTGCTTGCATCGTCGCATGGGATTACCAGATGGCACGCATCGCCGACCGCGCTGGCGCTGACATCATCTCCGTGGGCGACTCCGTAGGCGTCAACCTGTGGGGCCAGTCGCATCCGTTGGAGATCACCATGGAGGAGATCCTCGTGGCCGCAAGGGCGGTGCGCCGTGGTGTCGGCAACGCGCTCCTGAGCTGCGACTTCCCCTTCGGCCCGCTTCAGGAGGGTGTTAAAGAGGCTGTCAGTGCAGCCATCCGCCTGGTGAAAGAGGCCGGCGTTGATCTCGTCAAGCTCGACGGCGCCGCCGACTTCCCCGAGGCGGTCGAGGCCGTCACACGTGCCGGCGTGCCCGTTTTTGCGCAGTTCGGTATCACACCGCAGACGGCACTCAAGTACGGTGTCGCGTATTCACAGGCCGAAGGCGCCCTGGTCCCGGACGAGATGGTGGAGCAGTTCGTCACTGAGGCCAAGCGGCTCGAATCTGCGGGTGCCGTCGCGCTCAACTTCACGAACTCGGGTCCCGTGGTGGGGCCAGCCGTGGTGGACGCCGTTTCCGTCCCGGTGCTCGGCGGTTTCGGCGGCGGTCCCTGGCTTGACGGCCGGATTCGGATGTCCACCGCCGCGATCGGCTACAACGCCAAGTGGATAGACAAGGAACCCACCACCTATGCCAATGTTGGGCGCGTTGCCTATGACGCTCTCACCGAATGCATCGCCGATATTCGCGGGGCGCGGCATCTCCGCGGCCAAGGTTGATAGGAGGTAGTCGTGCCCGTTGTCGAAATTGATGGGATCACCACCCGCTACGAAACGGTGGGCGACGGCCCGCCGCTGCTGATGTTCAGCCCGGGCGGATTCGACTCTACCCTGGAAAACTGGACAACTTTCGGCCGCTACCGCGACCTTGGCTTCGTTGATGCGCTCAAGGACAGTTACACCTGTGTGGTCTTTGACCGTCGCGAGTCCGGACAGTCCGGCGGTCGAGTGGAGCGCCTCACCTGGGACCGTTATGTGACCCAGGCGCTGGGGCTCATCGATCACCTCGGCTATGACACCGTCCACACCATGGGTGGCTGCGTTGGGTGTTCGACGGCGGCGGCACTCGCCGTGCAGCACCCGGAACGCGTGCGTAGCATGGTGCTGTTCTCTCCTGCCGGTGGACCGCAGTACCGCATGAGTCAGCACCGCCGCTTCGCCCAGCACCTCGCCTTCGCGATGGAGCACGGCATGCAGGCCGTCGTCGAGTTGGCCCGTTCGAGTACCGCCGGGTTCAGCAAGGATCCGCGCGTCGGGCCCTGGGCGGCACCGCTGCGCAGCAGCGAGGAGTTCGCTGCGGCTTACGCAGCCCTGGACGTGAAGAAGTACGAACTGATCGTTGGCGGAACCGTGCGGGGTCTCTTCGACAGGGATACGGTGCCGGGTGTCGAGGCCGAGGATCTCATGACCCTTCAGGTGCCCGGTCTGGTCGTGCCGGGTCAGGACAGCTCCCACGCGCCATCCGCCGCGCGCTACCTCGAAGAATGCCTCCCGGTTCACGAGTACTGGGACGTTCCCGTTGTCGAACAGACTCCGGAAACGGCCCCCGCACGGATCCGGGCGTTCCTCGAGCAGTACTGATGCCCCGCCTGGTGCTGCTGCGCCACGGTGAGAGCGTCGCGAATGCCGACGATGTATTCGCCGGTTGGCTCGACGTTTCCCTCACCGAGCGCGGCCGCACCGAGGCGCGCGACGCCGCCGGGAGCCTTGCGGGGCTGTGTCCCGACGCGGTACACACCTCCGTTCTCGGGCGGGCCGTGGAAACGGCCCGCCTGCTGATCGAGGAAGCCGGCTGGGAGCTGGCGCCGAGCGCGCACTGGCGGCTGAATGAGCGGCATTATGGCGCGCTTCAGGGCCTGGTCAAGGACGAAGCCCGGGCGCGCTTCGGCGCGGGAAAAGTTCAGTGGTGGCGCCGCGGCGTGGACGGCCGGCCGCCCCAAGCAGACGACACCGTACTTGCCGCTCAGCGCGCCGATCCGCGCTATGCCGCGCTTCCCGAAGCGGCGGCCATTGCCGGGGAGAGCCTTGCGGATGTCGTAGAACGTCTGACGCCGTACTGGCGCAATGTCTTGGCCACGGAACTCGCCGCGGACCGAACCGTGGTGGTGGTGGGGCATGGCAACGCGCTGCGGGCCCTGATGCACGTGTGCACGGGGGCGTCCCTGGATGAGACGGGCTGCATCGAGCTGGGCACCGCGGTCCCGGTCACTATTCAGGCGCAGGTTTTAGCTCCATCCGAGTTCGCTGATCATCTCCACGCCGTCTGCGTGCTGCCCGCCCCCTAAACCGTGTTTCCAGGCACAGTTCCGCCAGAGCCAGCGCTTGATCGTCGCCGAGGACTTTGCTGCCAACGTTGGCCTGATTGTTTCCCCGGGAGATCCACACCGCGAAGCGGCTGCAGGTGAGGCCCGCGCGCACGCCACAGATCTTGTTGCACGCGATCACCTCGCCCTGCCCGCTGTCCCCCGATCACGATAGCCACCTCCGCTGCTTCGTGGGCGACATGGCGGCTTACTGCCGCGCACAGCGGTGGATAATCGACGACGAGGCCGGGCTCGTGAGCCCCGGCGTCAAACGTCTCAAGGCCACGCTCGCCGAGTCACAGCAGCAGCCGAGCTTTAAGCTTGATGCAGTCGTGGTCGGCGGCGACGGCGATACGCATACGAGTAGTCATATTGCCTAGCCGACGAGCCCGCGAACGGACTCAGCGAAAAGCTCCTCCACCTTCACGGTCTTGGTCAAGATGCGCTGCCTGCTTGCCTGTTCGATGAGGTCCGCGAGCACGGCGCGGTTCGGCTCGATGCCATAGGGAAGCGGGTCATCCCAGCCTGTCGCCTCGAGAACCTTGAGGTGGAGGCGGTCAGCGGAATCGGGCTCAGCGATCGCACCGGCCTTCAGATCGGCGACATACTGGCGCTTGGACTCGGCGAACGCCTCGAACACGGCCACGGCTGCATCCGGGTGTGCCTCCAGGACCTCGTCCTTGATGACCACGAGGTGGTTGATCGGGTAGAGGCCCGTTGCGCGCAAGGCTGTGAGGGCGACGTCGTTCGCGTTGGGTATGAGCGGGACAATGTCGGGGGAGTCGCTCTTGACGCCGATTGCGGCCTCAAGCTCGCCGTCGAGCACCATCTGTTCGAGCGTCTTGCCGGCCGGGCCGGAAAAGACGTTCGACGGCGGCGTGTACGCCTCGACGTGCTCGTCGCCGGAGAGGACCCAAGTGACGGAGTCGAGGTCAAGGCCGTACTGATTTGACATAATTGCGCGGGCCCAAACGCCGGTGGTCACGGTGTATCCGCGGTTCACGCCGACGCACTTGCCCACAAGCTGTCCGGGATCGGTGATGCCGGAGTCGCGGCGGACCACGATAGCGTTGTGGTGGAAACCGCGGACCAGGAAGATCGGCAGGGCGGTGAACTTTACGCCGTGTTCCCTGGCGGTGAGGTAGGTGGTGAGCGCTATTTCGCTGACGTCGAAGGCAAGCTCGCGGACCATGCGACGGAATCCCTGGACGAGGACGGGCACCTCCTCGAAGTCGAGCGAGTAGCCTTCAGGGACAACCGTACCGTCCTTGACACGGCTGTTATTCCCTTGGGATCGGCTGAGAGCCGAAAGCTGGACGGGCATGTTGCCTCCGATGAGGTCTAGTGATGGCTAACACTTGCATGGTAGATTGGACTAACCATTTTGCCAAGGCCTATAGGCCGTGCTCGAAGGAGCCAGTAGATGTCTGAGAAGGTGCTTGCGGCGGTCCGGGTTGCTCCGGGAACCACCGAAATGCGCGAATTTGACCGGCCGAATATCGACGATCAGTCGGCCCTGTTGAGGATCGAGGTCGCAGGAATTTGCGGCACGGACGTGAAGCTTTACTCAAAACCGCCCAGAACCGCGGCCACGCACGGCCCGGTGATCATGGGCCATGAAAACGTCGGCGTCATCGTGGAGGCCGGCGAAAAGTTCAAGAAGCGCCAAGGACTCGAAGAAGGCGACCGCGTCTTCGTGGAGCATTATGTTGCCTGCTTCAGTTGCGAGTGGTGCCGCATTGGCGAATATCGCCACTGTGAGGCCACCGACTGGCGCACCAACCCGGACGCGCGCCGTTTCGGATACACCTCCGCTGACTTCCCCGGAACTCTCTGGGGCGGATTCTCGGAATACATGTATCTGCCGTGGAACGCGGTGCTCCACAAGATCCCGGAAACCATCACCGCGGAAGAGGCCGGCTTGGTCATGCCGCTATCCAACGGCATCGAATGGGCGCTCCTGACCGCCGGCGTCGGCTATAACGACACCGTACTGATCCAGGGGCCCGGCCAGCAGGGCCTTGCCCAGCTTGTTGCCGCGAGAACCGCCGGCGCTGCCCAGGTGATCGTCTCCGGCACCACGCGTGACAAAGCCCGTTTCGAGCTGGCCAAGGAACTCGGCGCCGATGAGGTAATCGACGTTCTCACCGAGGACCCGCGCGAGAAGATCATGGATCTGACCAACGGCCGGGGCCTGGACTTTGTGCTCGACTGCACCTCCCGCGCCGGTACTGCTCCGGTGCTGCTCGGCGTCGACGTCCTCAAACGCCGCGAGGGCACCCTGCTCATCCAGGGCGAGCTGGCGGCGTTCCCGGATTTCCCGGTCAAGCAGGTCACCGAGAAGGCAATCACCATCAAATCGGCCCGTGGCCACTCCTTCAAGGCCTGCGAACTTGCGGTGGCTCAGCTTGCCTCCCACCGCTACCCGTTGGAGAAGCTCGCCACGCACCGCTACGGCATCGACCAGGTGGACCACGCCATCCGCGTGCTCGCCGGCGAAACCGATGAGGATGCCATCCACGTCTCGATGATGCCCGAACTGATCGGTCAGCCCGGCGGAGCGGTGCACTGATGGCCGGCCTTGTTGTGACTAACCCGCCTCGCGCCGAACGGGACATTGTGGACGCCTTCGCCAGCTACGGCGTCGCCACTGTTCATGAGGCCCAGGGTCGCGAGGGCCTGCTCGGCTCGCACATCAACCCTGTGCAGGCGGGAGCCCGGATCGCCGGCAGCGCCGTCACCGTCACGGTCGCCCCGGGCGATAACACCACCATCGGCGTGGCGGTGGAGCAGTGCGCCGACGGCGATGTGCTGGTTGTTGCGCCCACCGCGCCATGCGATATGGGCTACTTCGGCGACCTCCTTGCCACCTCGCTCAAAGCACGCGGCGTGCGCGGACTCGTCATCGAAGCAGGGGTACGGGATGTGGCTGATCTTCAGGAAATGGGCTTCCCGGTATGGTCCAAAGCCGTCTCGGCCGAAGGCACCGGCAAGGGAACCCTTGGCGATATCAACGTCCCCATCTCGATCGCCGGTCGACTTGTTAACCCCGGTGACGTGGTGATCGCCGACGACGACGGCGTCGTCGTCGTGCCTCGCCACAAGGCAGCCGACGTACTCGCCGCCTCGAAGGCGCGCGACGAGAAGGAAGCAAAGGCACGTGCGCGGTACCAGACTGGCGAGATCGCCTTGGACGTCAACAACATGCGTCCGTTGATTGAAAAGGCTGGCATCCGTTACGTCTCTTACGAGGACTGGACTCAGGAGGCTCAGAAGTGATCATCGACATCCACGGCCACTACACAACGGAGCCTGCGCAGCTGTTCGCCTTCCGTAAGGCCCAGCTCGCCGGGGAGAACGTCATGCTTGCGGCGATCAGCGACGACGAGCTTCGCGAAAGTGTGGAGCCGAACCAGCTGCGTGTGCTGCGGGAGCGCGGTGGGGACCTCATGGCCTTCTCCCCGCGGGCTTCGGGCATGGAACATCACGTCCCGGAAGCCGGGATCGCGAACGGCTGGGCGCAGGCCTCCAATGACCTGGTGCATCGTGTGAGCGAGTTGTACCCGGAGCACTTCGCGCCGGTGGCTCAGCTGCCACAGACGCCGGAGGGCAACCATACTGGGGTCATTGCCGAGCTGCGACGCACTGTTACCGAGCTTGGCTTCGTGGGCGCGAACCTCAACCCCGATCCTTCAGGGACCTGGGCGGGAAAGCCACTGACGGACGAGTCCTGGTTTGACCTTTACGAGGTCATCCAGGAACTCGACATCCCCGTCATGATCCACGTTTCAACGGCGTGCAATCCGAACTTCCATACGCTCGGGGCGCACTATCTGAACGCGGACACAAGCGTCTTCATGCAGCTGCTGCAGTCGGACCTCTTCCAGCGCTTCCCGGGACTGCGTTTCGTGATCCCGCACGGCGGCGGCGCGATCCCGTACCACTGGGGCCGTTACCGGGGCCTGTCCATGCGCAACGGCTGGCAGGACCCCTCCGAGCTCCTGAAGAACGTCTTCTTCGACACCGCTGTATACCACCAGCCCGGCATCGACCTGCTGACCCGCGTTGTCCCGTCCCGCAACATCCTCTTCGCTTCCGAGATGCTCGGTGCCGTGCGTGGCGCGGACCCGGAGACCGGCGTTGAGTGGGACAACACCCTGGTCTACATCAAGAGTGCCGGTCTGTCTGACGAAAATGAACGCCGGATCCTTTTAGAGAACGCCATTGAGGTCTATCCGGGATTGGCCACGCGCGTTCCCGCAGCTTCCTGAGCCGAGAATCCCGGCAATAACGACGGGCCCTTCACCTCCGCGGAGGTAAAGGGCCCGTCGTTTGCTGACTGCCGCACAGACTGCCGGGTGGATCAGACTGCCGGGGCCGCCACGAGGTCCTTGAGCGGTATGTTCGTGTCTCCGGCGAGCTCAGCGGGAATGGTGCCGCCGGTGCCGAGGAGTTTACGCACCGCCATGTAGTCACGGGGGGCGTTGATGGAGTCGATCGCGATCAGACGTCCGACAGCGTAGTAGAGAACCGAGAACTGCTCCGTGTCCGGCTCGCCACGAACCACCACTTCGTCGTATCCGGTGGAGAGGCCGGCAATCTGGAGCTTGAGGTCCGCCTGGTCTGACCAGAACCACGGCACGGCGGCCGGGCCCTGCGGGCGTCCAACGACCGTTGCTGCGGCGATCTGCGCCTGAGCAATCGCATTCTGGACCGACTCAATGCGGTGGCGGCCCTCACCGGTCAGCGGGTGGGGGAGCGTGGCGCAGTCGCCAGCGGCCACGATGTTCGGGTTGCTCGTGCGTGCGAGCGTGTCCACGACGATTCCGCGATCAATCTCGAGGCCGAGCTTCGCGGCGAGATCGGTGTGTGCCACAAGCCCGATGCCCACGAGGACGATGTCGGCTGGCAGCACCGTGCCGTCGGCGAGGCGTATGCCGGTCACGGTGTTCTGCTCGTTACCCTCGATCGCGTCGACACCGGTGGACAGGAGCACCTTGGTGCCGCGGCGCTGGTGCGCTGCCAGATAGAACGCCGAGACCTCCGGGGCCACGGCTCGGCCCAGAAGCCGATCGGCGACGTCGACGACGGTCACGTCCTTCCCAGCGGCCGTCGCGGCCGCCGCTGCCTCCAGCCCGATGAACCCGCCTCCTATGACGACGACATTGGACGCCGCCTCCAGGCGGCTGCGCAGATCATCAGCGTGCGCAATATCGCGCAGCACGCAGACGCCGTCGAGATCGGCGCCGCGAATAGGGAGCCGGCGCGGCGTGCCACCGACGGCGAGTGCGAGTCGTGCGAAGGGGAGCTTCTCTCCGGTGCTGGTGACGGCGGCACCGCTGCCCGAGCCGGGGGCGTCAAGCTCGATGTTCTCGATGTGGGTGGAGAGGCGTAATTCGATCTGGTTCTCGGCGTACCAGTCCGATGAGCGGAAGCCGAGGGACTGGACCGTTGTCTTGCCAGCCAAGTAGGCCTTGGAGAGTGGCGGGCGTTGGTACGGGGCGATGTCTTCGTTGCCGACCAGGATGATGGGATCGGTGTCACCGAATTCGCGCAGCGACGTTGCAATCTGCAAGCCGGCCTGGCTGGCGCCGATGATGAGGGTTCCGGGAGCGGAGATGGTCATGTGGTCCTCCTTGGTTAGTCCATTATACCTTATCGTCGCAGGGTCCCCTCTGGCGAGAGTCGAGTGCATCAATGTGCAGACTTTAGGAACGTTAGGGGCCCGGGGCCAGTGATTGAATTCAAGGCTGCGGCGAGGCGTTTGTCTGAGAATGCAGGGTTGAGAAGTTCTGTGTGTTCGCACTCGCGCGAGCCCTTGCTTGCGGCGAGTTCCGGGAATTTAATCCAGACGTGACAGGCTACAACGGCACTTACGATCTTCAGAAAAAGAACGCCCGCCTGGTGGTCTTCTCAAGAGCAGGGGGCAGGGCCTTCTACCAATACGACTTCGGCGACACCTGCCTACACGGATTTGACCTGGTTAGCCGGCGCCGTTGGCCGGCCGATCCTCCAATACTGTTCCACAATGGGCGCCCGACGCTGCCCGCTGGAAGATATGGGGGGATGCGTAGACGTGCCGGCCGAGGCCACCGGCACTGACATGGACCCCGTCTGGAGGTGATCTTCCCGGCCCCGCCTCACGGCACCCACCAGCAGCGCGTATCGCGCCTGGGCCCCTGGTAATACCCGGTGCGGTGACTTTCCCGGCTCACCGTTAAGTTTCCAGGGAAGATTCTTTGTCCGACGCCGTCTTAGGGGGTGGGTGTGCGAACGCGCTCGGCAGTCCGGCTGAGGTGCTCAGTCATGACCGTCCGTGCGGCTTCCACGTCGCGAGCTTCGATGGCCTCGGCAAGCCTGCGGTGCTCTGCAACGCCCTGCTCGCCCATGGGCGCGGAAATGTGCGATTCCTCGAGCGACATTCGCATGGGACCGTTGAAGCTCTGCATCAGCATCTCGATCGCTGGGTTATGGGTGCACTGTGCGATCCGGGTGTGGAACGCAGCCGAGTGCTCCACATTGTACTGACCCGCCTTAACAGCCTGCTCGGCCTCCTCGACCATCGCAAAAAGAGCCGCGATGTCCTCATTCGTGGCTCGCTCAACCGCCAGGGGCAGGGTGCCAAGCTCGACTATGAAGCGCGCTTCGGTGACGTTGTGTGCCGTGACAGGCGCGAGCGAAATGAGGTCGGCCAGACCCACGCCGAGTCGCTCGGCTGTAGGGCTGGTGAGGAAGGCGCCGCCATGAGAGCCGACGCGGATGGTGAGCAGCCCGTTAGTCTCAAGCACCCGAAATGCCTCGCGGACAGTCACACGACTGACGTTAAAACGCTGGCACAACTCGCGTTCACTGGGCAGTCGATCGCCCGGCTGCAACTTACCCCCACGAATGAGAACTTTGATCTGGTCGACTATGACCTGGGAAGCCCGGTCAACGCTGACGGGGAGGAACATGTCCGAGGTGTTGGTGGCCATGGTCCCCCTGTCGGACCGTCAATCAGACGGTTTGGCGTTTGGCGATGCGATCAGAACAAAAATGTCAGCCTCCCGCGATTACGGCGAGATAAAAAGCTTTAGTGCAATGATACAACATTGGCATAATGGACAGACTCTTCCCTCGCCAGCCGGGCAGCAGTTTTCCACCGCGCGCCGAAACTTATCAATCGGACGACATCGGGCGCCCGATCCGCTTCCTTCCTTACCGCTGGCCGGTGCGGTTGCCGTGCCCAGCTTCGAGGAGGTGGCCTCGGCAACTTAACTCGGGTCCGAGGCCGCTCCCAGGTTTCGCAAAACCGTTACCGCACTCTGGTGGAGCTGGGGATCTCACAATATCCCTATGTCCTCCCGGGACTCGCTCTGGCAGAGGCCTCAGCTACCGAAAACATGCTGGTAGCCAACGCAGTCGTGATCGCCGGGATTTTAGTGATCCCGTCACTGTGGTGCTCTACACAACCTTTCAATGTAACCAATTCGCCAAGCACTACTAAGCAGCGCACAAAATTTTCCGCCACCCGTCTCATATCCCTCATGTTTAACCACAGGACCGATGCGCGCATCTAAGAGCTGCTGGCTGCTTGCCGTCACTGGTACAGTTCGATCGCGGTGCAATGGCGATCCGACCACATGGCTGGCCGCTTCTCTGTTCAGGTTCCGGTTGGACTACATCCCAACCTGACGTCGGCGAGCCTAGTGTCTTGACGTTTTTCTGGAAATGCCTGGAACTCTATCTGACGGGTCGATGGTGGGAGGCGCTGGCGGTTGGACAGTGGATCGGGTACGTACGGTTCAGCACAGTTGACCCCCAAGCCGGCGAGATCAGTTTGGGGGCAACTTAGATGTGCCGGATACCCACGTAGACGGGATAGCACCGTAGTTGTCCGGTTTCTCATTGAACCGGCAGACTGCAGGATTATTCTCGGCTCATCTGAATCGGGGACTCCCGCGGTCCGTGAGGGTCGATGGTGGGACCGCCCGCCGTCGTCCGCTGTTCTTGTGTTACTTCGTCAGTGCCCCCTCCAGCCAGGACCTCAGCGCGGGGGCGGGAGCTGCACCGGCCTGCCTCGCGACGATATTGCCGTCGACGATGACCATCAACGTGGGCACTGCCTGAATGGCGAATCTGGCGGAGAGCTGCGGTGAGTGGTCGACGTCGACCTTTACGAGTTTGATCTGTCCCGCGCGTTCGTGTGCCAACTCGTCCAGCACGGGGCTGACCATCCGGCAGGGTCCGCACCACACAGCCCAAAAGTCCACCAGTACCGGAACGCCGGACCGTTCGGCGATCTCGCCGAAGTCGTCGTCGCCCGCTTCAACCACCCAGGGCAGCTGCCGGTGGCAACTGCCGCAGCGGGGCCGGCCGTCGGCGACGGCCGGAACGCGGTTGGATTTGCCGCAATGGGGACATTTGATGATGGCCTTATTCATGCGGTTCCGGCCCGTTCCAGTTCCATCGTGCTGTAGTCAACCACTAGTTCCCCTCCGGATGCGGTCACCGTGACCACTCCCCCCTCCGCGATGCTGCCGCGCAGCAGGGCCCGGCCCACCTGGGTTTCCACCACATGGGAAATATAGCGGCGCAGGGGCCGGGCTCCGTAGACCGGATCGAAGCCGCGTTCGGCTATCAGAAGGCGCGCCTCCTCGGTCAGGTGCAGCTCTATTTGCTGCTCGGCCAGCCGCTGCCGGAGCTGCTGGAACTGCAGATCGACGATGCGTTCGATTTGCGGGAGTCCCAGGGGCGCGAACAGGACCGTATCGTCCACGCGGTTGAGGAACTCGGGGCGGAAGTGTGCCCGGAGCTCACCCATCACCATGCCGCGCGCCTCCTCGGTGATCGCCCCGCCTTCGGCCGAACCCTCCAGAAGGTACTGGGAGCCGATATTGGAGGTCATGATGATGACGGTGTTGCGGAAATCGACGGTGCGGCCCTGGGAGTCCGTAATCCTTCCGTCGTCGAGTACCTGCAGCAAGGTGTTGAAAATGTCCGGATGGGCCTTTTCCACCTCATCGAACAGCACCACCGAGTAGGGCTTCCGGCGTACCGCTTCGGTGAGCTGTCCTCCTTCGTCGTAGCCGATGTAGCCAGGAGGCGCCCCCAGCAGGCGGCTCACGGTGTGGCGCTCCTGGTACTCACTCATGTCCAGCCGGATCATTGCGTTCTCGCTGTCGAAGAGCGCCGCGGCCAGAGCCTTTGCAAGCTCGGTCTTTCCGACGCCGGTCGGGCCGAGGAAGATGAAGGAGCCGATGGGCCGGCGGGGATCCCGGATACCGGAGCGGGCGCGGATGATGGCGTCCGTCACCGCGCTAATCGCTTCTTCCTGCCCCACGACGCGGGCGCGGAGGATTTCATCCAGGTGCAGGACTTTTTCGCGTTCGCCCTGCTTCAGCCGTGCGACGGGTATGCCGGTCCAGGCGGCGACGATGTCGGCGATCTCGTCATCCGTCACCACCTCGCGGAGCAGGCGTTTTTCACCTTGTTTCGCGGTCAGCCGTTCCTCCTCGGCGGCCAGCCGCCGTTCGAGGTCGGCAAGTCTGCCGTAGCGTAGCTCCGCGGCCCGGTTGAGGTCGTAGTTCCGCTCGGCTTCCTCAGCGTCTTGCCGCACCCGCTCCAGTTCGCTGCGGATTTCCTGCAGCTTGTGGATCGCCTGGCGCTCGGCTTCCCATTGGGCCCTCTTCGCGTCGGCCTCGGCGCGCAGGTCCGCCAATTCGCGCCTCAGCTCCTCGAGCCGGGTCTTGCTGGCCGGATCGGTCTCCTTGGAGAGTGCTGCCTCTTCTATTTCGAGCCGCGTGACCTTCCGGGTGAGCTCATCCAGTTCCGCCGGCATCGAATCAATTTCCGTCCGCAGCCGGGCGCACGCCTCATCCACGAGGTCAATGGCCTTGTCCGGGAGGAACCGGTCGGTGATGTACCGGTGGGAAAGGGTGGCCGCAGCCACCAGAGCACTGTCTTGGATCCGCACACCGTGGAACACCTCCAGCCGCTCCCGCAGCCCGCGAAGAATGGAAATGGCGTCCTCGACGTCAGGTTCCTCAACGAGGACCGGCTGAAAGCGGCGTTCCAATGCCGCGTCCGACTCGATGTGTTTACGGTATTCGTTGAGTGTGGTGGCCCCGATCATGTGAAGCTCCCCGCGGGCCAGCATTGGCTTGAGCATGTTCCCGGCGTCCATTGATCCCTCGGCCGCGCCGGCCCCCACGACGGTGTGCAGCTCGTCGACGAAGAGCAGAATCCTTCCCTCCGCAGCAAGCACTTCGGCGAGCACTGCCTTTAGCCGCTCCTCAAACTCGCCGCGGTACTTGGCACCGGCCACGAGGGCGCTCATGTCGAGCGAGAAGATGGTCTTGCTCTTCAGCCCTTCCGGCACGTCCTGCCGGACGATCCGCTGGGCGAGTCCCTCTACGATGGCGGTCTTGCCGACTCCAGGCTCACCGATGAGCACCGGGTTGTTTTTGGTCTTGCGGGAAAGTATCTGGACGACCCGCCGGATTTCCGCGTCCCGGCCGATGACCGGATCCAGCTTTCCGGTGCGGGCGTCCGCCACGAGATCGCGGCCGTATTTCTCCAGCGCCTCGTAAGTCTGTTCCGGTGTTGCCGAGGTGACTCGCTGATTTCCCCGTACTTGGGTCAGGACCGAGAGGAATGCCTCGCGGGTGATCCGGTGATCAGCCAGCACCCTTCCGGCCGCAGCGGACCTTCCTTCCTCCGCCAAGGCAACCAGCAGGTGCTCCACCGAGACATACTCGTCTTTGAGTCGCTTGGCTTCACGTTCGGCTGTGTCCAAGAGTGCGCCCAGCCTGCGGCTCACATACACCTGGCCCGGTGCCGCTCCCGGGCCCGTGACCTTTGGCTTGCGCCTCAGCTCGGCCTCGACGGCAGCCCTCAGCTCATCCACATCCACCTGCATGCCCACGAGCAGGCGAGGGACAAGACCATTTTCCTGCTCCAGCAGGGCCAGCAGCAGGTGTTCGCCGTCAGTCTCAGTGTGCCCATTGCGTTGGGCTATCCGTTGAGCCTCGGCCAGGGCCTCCTGCGACTTTTGTGTCAAACTCTCCATGTTCATCGCGAAGTAGTCCTTTCCACGTGCGTGATTTCAACCAAACGTCGTTCCAGCGTGTCCACCCGCGCCAGCAAGTCGAGTACCAGCGGGATTGCCGCGTAGTTCAGCGACAGCTCCGAATGGAGTCTCATGACGCGAGCTATGAGTTCCGGGGCCCGAGGGCTGAACCAGGGTCCGCCCGAGGCGTCGCCCAGCGGCCGGATCAGATCCAGATCTACGAACCGCATGACGACGTCGGGGTGGACGCCGCTGCTGCGTGCCACCGCCTCGAGATTCAGGCGCCACGGATAGGCGAGCGGATATTCTCGGCTCATACAAGCCCCTCCCTCGGGTGAAAGTCGGACACGGCGGCAAGCTGCTCGTATAGCTTGCGCACCTCACCGCTCAGCCGCGGGGGCACCATGACGCGGATCTCCGCGTAGAGATTCCCCGGCTGGCCCTTCGGGTCGGGCACGCCCTGGCCGCGAAGCCGAAGTCTGCGCCCGCTGGAAGACCCTTCGGGAACGGTGATGGTGACCGGTCCCGCAGGCGCGTTGACCTTGATCTTGGCCCCGAGAGCGGCTTCCGACGGCGTGACGGGAAGGTCGAAATGGATGTCCCTGCCCTTGAGCCGGTATCTGGCGTCCGGCTGGATGCGTACGGTCAGGAACAGATCCCCCGGCGGACCCCCGTCGCGGCCCCCGGCACCCTCCCCCGCGAGGCGGATGCGCTGGCCGTCCAGCACACCCGCGGGCACGTCGACGTCATAGTTCCGGGTTTCGCCACCCGGCTGGGCCAGACGGACCGTGCGCCGTCCGCCACGGATCGCTTCTTCGAGGGTCAGCCGAAGCTCGGCTTCGTGGTCCGCCCCCTGGTCCGGGCCTGCACCCTGCTGACGGAACCAGCCACCGAGCAGATCCTCCCAATCGAGGTCGCCACCCATATTGACGTCAACGTTGCCGTACCCGCCGCGTCCCGGCCGCGGACCTGGCCGAGGGCCGCCAGCCCCCCGTCGCGGAGTGCCTCCAGCCGGACCCGCTCCGCTGCCGGCGTACTGCCGGTAATCGGCGCCGAAACGGTCATAGCGGGCCTTCGTTTCGGCATCCGAAAGAGTGCTGTAGGCCTCGCCGATCTCCTTGAACTTGTCACCGGCGTCCGGATCGCGATTAACGTCCGGATGATACTTTCGCGCCAGCTTGCGGTAGGCGCGCTGGATCTCGTCGGCGTCCGCCGTCCGGGAGACGCCGAGAACGGAATATGGGTCCTTAGCCACGGTCAGCGTTCACCGCCCGGCTCACAACGACGGCGGCTGGCCTGAGGACGGTGTCCGTGCCGCCGTAGCCCGGGCGCAGTACGGTCAGGACAGTCCCGGGGGGAGTCCCGTCCGTTTCCGACACACTGACCACCTCGTGAATCCGCGGGTCGAAGGGGACGTTCTCGGCGTCGATCCGAGGGTAGCCCAGGCGGGCCAGGGTATCGATGGCCTGGGATCGTATAGCGGCTATGCCATCGACGAGCGGGTCCCCGGCAGACGGGGCGTGAGCCAGGGCCAGTTCCAGATTGTCCAGCACGGGCAGCCACGCCAAAGAGACCGCTGCGCGCTCCTGTGCCCTTAGCTGTGCGCCATCCCGGGCGGCGCGCTTTCGAACGTTATCTGCGTCAGCCAGCGCACGGCGCCACAGATCCTCCATTTTGGCCAGCGCTTCCGCCTGTGCCGCCGCGTCGGTTTCCCTTTCATCGGGTGCGGCGGCCTCTGCCTCGTCGCTCCCTGGATGGGCCTGTCCAGCCGGCCCTGCCTGGTCGCTCATGGCCGTTCCTAGCCACGATCGAATTCTGCATCGACGATGTCATCGTCATCTGCATCGTTGGACGCTCCGGGCTGAGATGCGGATCCCCGGCCCGCGCCTGCAGTGGCCGCGGAGGCAGCCGAGGCACTCAGCGCCGACTGCAGCTGCTGAAGCTCGGAAATCAGTTCCCTCGCGGCGCCAACGTCCGCCTGGTTGCTGACGGCGTCCCGCGCCTGGCCAACCAGCAGTTCCGCTCGGGCCTTGTCGTGCATTTGCACTGCGCTGCCAAGCTCATTAACGGCCCGCTCAACGCGGTAGGCCACCGCATCGAGTTCGTTGAGAGTGTCGATCCGCTCCCGGTTCTGCAGGTCTTCGCTTCTGTGAGACTCAGCCTCGGCGATCATGCGCTCGACTTCCTTGGCGTCGAGGTTGGAGCCTTCGCTGATGGTGATGCCCTGTTCCTTGCCCGTGTCCTTGTCGCGGGCGGTGACATTCAGAATGCCGTTGGCGTCGACGTCGAACGTGACCTCGATCTGCGGTTCTCCGCGGGGCGCTGGCCGGATATCGGTCAGCTGGAACCGGCCCAGCACCCGATTATCCGTCGCGAGTTCCCGCTCCCCCTGCAAGACCACCACGTCCACGGCGGGCTGGTTATCGTCGGCGGTGGAGAACACCTCGCTGCGTCTGGCGGGGATGGTCGTGTTGCGCTCGATGATCTTTGTCATGACACCGCCGCGGGTCTCGACACCTAGGGAAAGCGGCACAACGTCCAGTAGCAGGACGTCCGAGACCTCTCCTTTAAGCACGCCGGCCTGGATCGCCGCACCGATAGCGACGACTTCGTCCGGATTGACGCTCATGTTGGGATCTTTGCCGCCGGTCAGACGCCGGACGAGGTTCTGTACCGCGGGAATACGGGTAGAACCGCCAACCAAAATCACTTCATCGATGTCGTTGGCTGTAACCTTGGCGTCCGTCATCGCCTGCTTGACCGGATCCATGGTGCGTTCCACCAGGTCATGGGTGATGTCTTCAAAAACGGAGCGCCGAACGGTGGTCGTCAGATGCTTGGGGCCCGTGGCGTCGGCAGTGATGAAGGGAAGGTTGACCTGGGTCTGGGTCACAGAACTCAGCTCGACCTTCGCCTTCTCGGCCGCCTCAAACAGGCGTTGCAACGCCTGGGCGTCCGACCGGAGGTCGATGCCCTCCTGCTTCTGGAAGTCGTCGGCCAGGTAATCGACAAGGCGGCGGTCAAAATCGTCTCCGCCGAGGTGCGTGTCACCCGCCGTGGAGCGGACCTCCACGACGCCATCCCCTACGTCCAGCAGGCTCACGTCAAAGGTTCCGCCGCCAAGGTCGAAAACCAAAACCGTCTCATGCTGACGTTTGTCGATGCCGTAGGCCAGGGCCGCTGCAGTCGGTTCGTTGATGATACGCAGGACTTCCAGCCCCGCAATCCTGCCCGCGTCCTTGGTCGCGGTGCGCTGCGCGTCGTTAAAGTACGCGGGAACCGTAATGACGGCCTCCGTCACCTTTTCGCCCAGCTGCTTCGCGGCGTCGTCCACTAGCTTACGGAGAACAAGCGCGCTCACCTCTTCGGGTGCTACTTTTTTGCCCTGAACCTGAAAACGCGCCACGCCGTTGTCGTCCGCTACGACGTCGAAACTCACGGCCTTGGCTTCATCCGTGATCTCGTCATAGTGTCGGCCGATAAACCGCTTGGCCGACGTGATGGTTCCCTTGGGGTTCAGAATCGCCTGCCGCCGGGCCAGCTGCCCCACAAGCCGTTCGCCGCTGTCCGTGTATGCCACCACCGACGGTGTGGTCCGGGCGCCTTCTGCGTTGGGGATAACGCGGGCTTCCCCGCCTTCCCAGACGGCGATCACCGAGTTTGTTGTTCCAAGATCAATTCCTACTGCTTTGGCCATGACTCGCTCCGGTCCTAGAGGGCGCGACCCTGTCCTGTGGCGGCGTCCGCCCCGAGATTGCACCGCATGATTCCACGCCCCGTCCTGCTGGGCCGCGAGGCTCAAAGGGCTTTGTCATGGGGCCTTATAGGGTTGAGTCTGCCCGTGGAGGGGAACGACGGCATGACCCTCCAAGGTCCAAATATGCTCCAGGGAATTGACCTATCAGGATAGGGTCCACAGGCGTATTCTCGAAGACGCTGGGATTATTCGGGGATCCGCCGGCACACATCTCGCCCACGAACGAGTCCCTCAACTGTGCTCAGAGACCGCAGGTCAACTAAATGTTCGATCGACTAAGGGCCGAAGAGATTCTCGGCAAGGCCGTACACTCTGTTTCTGTACTGGAATTCTGCCATGTAGCGGCCTGCTATCTTGTGGTGGACGGTCACCTGCTTCCGAGCCCGAACCGGGCGCCGACGGCCCAGGACCACGATGTCCGCCAGCTCCAAGGCAGGGATGCCGCACTCCCCACCACAGGCCCGGGATGGCGATACGCGCTCTCCACCTTTGGCGACAGCGGAGAGCTGAACGGATGCCTTGTCCTGAATGCCGGCACCGCTCCGAGTCCGGCCCAGATGATCGAGCTACGCGCAATGGCCGGAAAAGCTGTCCCCGGACCCGCTGACGAAACGGCAGGAGCGCACCAGCAGAAGCACATGGCCCTGCTCTCCAATGCCCGTGACGTGGACGATCGCCTGCGTATCCTCTCGGCAACGGTACTGCAGCTCGAAACCCGAACGTCGATTCAGAACTCCCTGGATGGCACTCTCACCGCCCCCTCGGACAAATGACGTCGCGGGAGTCACTTTTGGCGGAAGTGCTGTCAGTGCTGACGGACCGCCCGGTCTGCATTGAGGACGGGTTCGGCAATATCCGCGCCGCGGCCGGTAGCAAATCCGGGCGTCCGTACCCTCGGCCCAGCGCGGCCGACAGGTCGCGGACGGCGCAGCTCTGGCTCGCCTCCGGCTTGCCGGTCCAAGAACCCCGAAGGCTCGTGGCGTTGGTCCTGCCGGACAGGGACGTGCTCGGGGCAATGTGCTTGCTCGAGAACGGCAGGCCCTACACGGCCGACGACGTCTTCGCCTTGGAGTATGGAACGCGGCTCTTGCAGGTCGAGTTGTCGCACCGCCGCAGCATCGCCCAACTGGAACTGAAACTGGGGCGCGACCTGGTGTATGAACTGGTGTCCGGAATGGATGAAGAGACCGCAGCCGTACGTGCCGAGGCATTGGGATATGATATCACGGGTCCGCAGCACGTCATCGTCGCTCAATGGCAACCGCCAAGAACGGACGATACGGTCGTAGTCGCCCTGCGCAGGACGCTGCGGGAACTCCAGACCCCTGCGCTCGTCTCCCGCCGTCCGGACATAACACTTGCCGTGGCTACGGGAGACCCGCTCGATACAGAGCTCTTTACTGTTGCGGCAAGGACTCTGCGCAGCGCCACCGGAGCCGTGGGCATCGGCGGCCCAAGCCGCGATGTCACCCAGCTCCCACGCTCTTACGCGCAGGCCCTGCGTGCGCTGCACATCCGGGTGCAGTCCATCGACCCCTACGGGCTCACGCGCTACGACCAACTGGGGATCTACCGCATCCTGGACATGCCCGGCAGCGAAACTGACCTCTCCGGCTACGTCGAGGAGTGGCTAGGTGCACTACAGACTAACGACGCCCGCCGAGGATCCGATCTGGTGCACACCTTGGCGCAGTATCTGGATCATGGCGGCAACTACGACGACACGGCCGACAGCCTCGCCATTCACCGGAGCACGCTCCGATACCGGCTGAAGTCCATCCGGCAGATCACCGGATTTGACCTCGCTGACCCCGAGACCCGCCTTAACCTGCACGTTGCCACGCGGGTCTGGCGCCTCCGATCCGCACGGCCGCGTTGACAGCTCAGATCAAGGTGAAGCGGAAGCGCGCACCAGCTGCCTGCGATTGGACCTGAGAGAGTCAAGTACGGGCGGTTTTTAGGCGTCCCGGGGCCATGCGGGCGCGGTGGCGCCGGAGGAGACTCATCTCAAAGTGATATATGTCGCCGTAGTCAGCCACAGAAGGTTGCGGGAATCCAATGAGTATGAGCAGAACAGCGGCCGCCGCGGGCAAGGCCCCGCTCCCGGCGCCAGGACGCAGGAGGGCGTGGACCGCCATTCTCGGCGCGGGGTTACTCATATTCGGGTCAGCGTGCACAGGGTCGCCTCCGGCTCCGGCATCACAATCCGCAAGTGCTGGGGATTCCAGGTCCACAGGGGACCTTTCAGCCGTTCCTGGGATCGTCAGAGAAGTCGAGCCCTCTGTGGTCACGATCCAGACATCAGGTGGCATCGGCAGCGGAGTGGTCTACCGCAGCGACGGCACCATCGTCACGGACGCCCACGTTGTGGAGGACCAGCAAAAGAAGCCGTTCAAGAGCGTTCGGATCCACTTCGCGGACGGATCTCAGGCGCTGGCCACCGTCGTCGGCGTTGACAACCCAACCGATGTGGCAGTGGTGAAGGCTGACCGGGACAACCTTCCGGCCGCCAAGTTCTCGACGACGCTTCCCGAAGTTGGACAGCTGGCGGTTGTTATTGGCAGTCCGCTGGGGCTGGAGCAGACCGTCACGGCGGGCATCGTTTCCGCACTTCACCGGAACATGCCACCGTCAGAGGGATCGCCGCAGGGGCTTATCGACCTTATCCAAACGGACGCGCCCATCTCCCCGGGCAATTCCGGCGGAGCCGTGGTCAACAGCAGCTCGGAGATCATCGGGCTCTCAGAAGCGTATCTGCCGCCCAGCTCGGGCGCCGTGTCGATCGGGTTCGTAACTCCCGCGGCGACCGTGATCGACGTAGCGGACCAGATACTGAAGAGCGGAGTGGCCGCGCACGCGGTCCTTGGGATTATGCCGACCGACATCTCTCCTGAGGTCGCAAGCCGCTTTGGCCTGCCCATAACGTCAGGCGCGCTGGTCATCGAAGTTGCCCAAGGAGGACCGGCAGCCAAAGCGGGGCTGCAACCAGGAGACATCATCACCCAGTTCGACGGGCAGAAGATCACCAGTGTGACCGACCTCCTGGCCGCAATCCGCAAGAAAGAGCCCGGGCAGCAGTCCGACGTCGAGTTCCAGCGCGGGCAAGACACAAAATCATCGAAAGTCACGCTGGGGAGCACTGCAAAGGAATAGACCCTGTTCGAAGTCCCCGGGCCAGCAAGTTTACGAATGAACCAATTCCAGAAACAGAGGTCTGGCTATGTCTGACACACCGGCACAACAATTGTTTAAGGGATCAGGAACTGCGCTAATTATCCGGGGCGTTGCGGCCGTTCTGTTCGGCATTTTAGTTGTCGTTTGGCCCGGCGTGTCCGTACTCGCACTAGTGATCCTCTTCGGAATCTACGCTGTCTTTGACGGCGTCACCAACATCGTTCACTACGTCACGCGCAAGAGGCGCCGGTCCGTCTGGCAACTGGTAGGCGGCATCATCTCCGTGCTCGCGGGTCTCGTCGCGTTCGTCTGGCCGGGCATCACCGCCCTTTCGCTCGCGCTCGTAATAGGCGTGTGGGCGGTTATTCTCGGTATCTCCCAGATGGCTCTCGCCTTTGAAGTCAAAAGGACCGTCGGGCTTTGGTGGCTCTGGCTGATCACAGGCATCGTCACCACTCTTTTCGGCCTCTTCCTAGTCACCTTTCCCGGCCCAGGCATCCTGAGCCTCCTGGGTCTGCTCTCGTCCTTCGCAATTCTCTTCGGAATACTTCTGATCACCTCCGGAGTCGGACTGCGCAGGCTGGGCGAAAGCCCCGATACAAGGCTCTCGATGGGCTAAGAGCCTGCCAACCGAGGGCAAGGCCTTCGGGTTGCATGAAAGAGCTGATCCGCCATCTGCCTGTGCCCGTTTCCACGGCCGGACCGACATAGGAGCCAACATGATTCCTGGAATTCGTGATCCGCATCTGGCGCGGATTCGTCCGGTTCGGGTGCGCACACGGCAGGGCTGCGAGGAATGCCTGTCGTTGGGCACTGCCTGGGTTCATTTGCGTTTGTGTCTTACCTGCGGCCATGTCGGGTGTTGTGACTCCTCACCCATGCGGCACGCCCGGGCTCACGCCACCGAGTTGCATCCAACGTTCGTTCCCTGGAACCCGGCGAGGATTGGCGCTGGTGCTATCCCCATGAGACATTCGTCTAGGATTCTGGCGGGCGGGACCAACTGATGGAACCTTTCGCACGCTCGACGCTGGCCGAAACGCCGGATGCCTCCGGCGCCTATCCACGGCTCGGCCAGGCCGAGATCGAATTGTTAGGCCGTGCCGGCACCAGACGGGCCACTCTGGCCGGTGAAATCCTCATACACGAGGGAAACTTCGACACTGACTTCTTCGTCATACTCCAAGGCACCGTACTGGTCGTGGAGGGGCTGCACGCCGCCGGTGGCAGACAGCCTGCTGAGCCGGGCCCCGGGACGCGGATTCTCGAAGTTCACGGTCCCGGACGGTTCCTCGGGGAATTGGGCCTGGTCGATGGGCAACCGGCCTTTGTCAGCACTGTGGCCGCCGAGGCGGGTGAAGTGCTCCAGATCAGCGGGGACGACCTGCGCCGTGTGGTTCTGACGGACGCCGCGGTGGGCGAGACCATCCTGCGGGCATATCTGCAGCGCCGAATCCTGCTGATCAGCGCGGGCGCGGGCATCCGCATCATTGGATCCCGCTTCAGCCGTGACACGCTTCGCCTCTTGGAATTTGCAGCCGCCAACCGCCTGCCTCACCGGCTGGTCGATCTGGAGGACGACGAGCAGACACAGGCTATCCTGAACCGCGCCGGGATCCCCGCAAGTGACCTGCCCGCAGTGGCGCTAAACGCCTCACAGGTCCTCAGAAACCCCTCCAACACAGATCTGGCCCTCGCCATGGGCCTGCGGGTGGTGAAAGAGCATTCTGCCTCGTACGATCTCATCGTGATCGGGGCCGGCCCGGCCGGCTTGGCGGCCGCCGTCTACGCGGCGTCGGACGGGTTGTCGGTCGTCCTCAAAGAAGCCCTCGCGATAGGTGGGCAGGCCGCCACCTCCCCGCGGATCGAGAACTTCCTGGGCTTTCCCGCCGGAATCTCCGGTGGGGAACTCACTGAAAGAGCGATCATTCAAGCCCGAAAGTTCAGAGTCCAGATCAACGTCGCCTGCCGGGCAAACACCATCGCGTTGAGGGACGGCGAATTCCGCGCCGAGTTCAACGAGAGCGGTCCCGCCGTGTCACGGGCAGCGCTGCTCGCCACCGGGGTCCGGTACCGCCGCCTGCCCGTACCCCGGCTGGAGGAATTCGAGGGGACCAGCGTCTTCTACGCTGCCACTGTCCATGAGGCCAGGCTCTGCGGTCTGCAACCGGTGGCCGTCGTCGGAGGTGGAAACTCCGCGGCACAGGCCGCGCTTTTCCTGGCCGGAACGGGAGCACCGGTGCGGCTGGTGGTGCGGGGGGCAGACCTTCGCGCGGACATGTCGGGGTACCTCGCGGAACGGATCGAAGAGCACCCCGGCATACAGGTGCTGCTGGCGGCCAAAATCGTGGGCGTAGACGGTTCAGGTGCCCTTGAACGGATCGTCATCGATCTGGCAGCCACGGGTGAACAACGCACCTTCGATTCCCGGTACCTCTTCATTTTCATAGGGGCCAAGCCGCACACAGAATGGCTGCAGGGTACGCTCGCCCTGGATGACCACGGCTTCGTTCTCACCGGGGCTGATCTCGAGGAGCTTCCTCCTGAGTTCAGCCATCTGGACCGCAGCCGGCTGCCCCTGGAAACCAGCATCCCCGGCATGTTCGCGGCCGGTGATGTCCGGCATGGATCAGTGAAACGCGTAACGGCTGCCGCCGGTGAAGGCTCAACGGCAGTGGCAATGATCCACGAGCACCTGCGCTTCCTTCGGCATGGACCGGCCAGTGGGCGTTAAGGGCGGGCTGATGGTGCCAACCGGCTACTCCTTGGACCTCGACGGCACAGCACTCTACTTGTCCATTTCACTGTTGATCCTCGCCCAGGCATACGAACGCCCCCCTGACCTGGGTCAGCAGTTGGCAGCCTTGGGCGGGCAGGGCCGGCGTTCCCGGCTCCGACAGGTTGGAGCACACCCGAATCTGACAAATTGGGGCCCGCATAGTCTTCTTCTGCGCGCTGAACCCTTGACGCGTCTGTGAGAAAGCTAGTTCTGCATTTTAGGCTGGGTGCGAGGGCCTGAGGAGCCGGGCGGGCACGCTCGCGTCCATCGCACTATTGAACTCCAGGTTTTCGTTTTCGACGATCAGCCTCATGCCATTCGTTCCTGTTGTGCACGAGATGTTCCATCTACCGCCCAGGTCTGCACGAAATGGCCTCTTGGCCGTCTTCTCCGAACGTGGTCGGCCGTAGGATTTCCTGCGAGGCTGATTTTCCGAGCCTCGGAGAGAGAGAAACGGGAGTCACTGCGCGTAGCCCGGTCATTTGGAGTGCGGCCTAATGGGTGTTCTGAATTCACGTTCCACTTATAACAACTGCTGGTCCATGTCGGCCCTTTGCGGGTGGCGGTCCCGGTTGCGGAGAGCCAGCGAAGGCTACGCAGAGCTGTTGAAACCTCACTTCGGCGTCCGGATCCAATTGAAAGAGCCGTATGTCCAGGACCCAAGGCCCACAGAGAGAAGGAACGGCACAGTGATTACGACCACCGAGACCGGCCGTATTTATCGCGTCACGGGAGACACGCCGCGGTTGGTCACCGGTGACCTGAACGCGGCGGTCGAATTAGCCCAACAACACGCCATGGGTGAGGGCAAGCACGGTGTCCTCGTCACGCGGCATGGGCCCTCGTCCTTCACCGTGGCCGTGAGCGGCGATGTTCCCTATGGAATCACTGAGGAACGCGACCACTCCTGACACATCTCTCGACAGCACTGACCCCCTGATCGCGGAGGAAAACGATGGTGCGGAAAGCCGACGAGGTCCGATTGGCCGTCTGGATCGCGGTACCCCCTCTCTGGCTGACTCAGCCCGCTCGTGGGCATGTGCTCGCAGGGAAGTCGAGAGTGTGAACCCATGATTGCTGAATCTGAACCGATCCCGGAGGGAAGCAGCGTTCGCCTGCCCAGTGATGGCCGAGACATGGGTGCGGCGTTTCCCCCATGGTGGGCACCTAAGCTAAGTTCCGTACAACGCACAATGACACTTTCTGTTGCAGAGATGCGCCACATTGAATCTCGGTTTTCATACAGCCGGAAGGTCCCAAATCCATGCAAGACCCGCCGCACGCCAGCGTGGATGCTGGCCCTCAGGGTGCGTCACTTGACCGGATCAGACGCTACAGTGTTCCCGCCGGGCTGAACCCCGAGGAAAAATTCGAACACTGGCGCACCTGGTACGGCAGCGCCATCGCCACTCCCGTCCGGTTGGAAAAAACCGAAAGGCTAATACGACCGGGTTTCAATCCAACCGCCTTAAGCCTGGACGGTCCCGGGTTCAGCCTGGTTGATGTCACCAACGAACCGGCCGCGTGCTACTGGAAGGGGGATACGTCCTCCGGGCACTGGCTGGTGCATTTCAGAAGCTCGTGCGCTAAATTCAGCTTCTCGGGACGCTCCGAAGAAGTTTCTCCTGGCACAGTCAGGTTTCTTGATCTTTCTTCCCCCGGCAACTTCCATGCGCCAACCGGCCTAAGCGCTGTGCGGATCCAACTCGATCGGTCCCTGCTGGGTTTAGACGACAAGTCCGTGAAACGGCTGGAGGGATTGGGCGACATCAGCGAGCATTCTCTGGTGCGCGGGTTGATCCTTCCTGTCTTGTCCGGCTGGCAGCGGACGGGCATGGACCAGGAGATGCCCCGTCTCCAGCCGGTCATCCGGTCCATGATGACGGCCCTGGCCAGCTCGCTGCTCGAAGCGCCCGCCGAGGACGGCGACCTGCAACCGGCCCGGATCGCGGCGGTCAAGAAGTTCATACGCAAGAACTTCCGGAACCAGGCCCTTGATGTGGACGAGGTGGTGGCCTACTCGTTCCTTTCACGCCGTGCCCTTTACTACCTCTTCGAAAAAGAAGTGTTTCAAGTCAGCGGATACATCCGCGCGCTGAGAACCCTGGAGGCCCTCGAGCTCCTCACCGACTCAGGCCACTGGAAACGATCCCCGGCGGACATAGCGGACGCCAGCGGGTTCACAAGCCTGCGAGCCATGCGGCGTGCTGTCAGGGACGCAACCGGCTCCTCCCTGAGGGACGTGCAGGAGAACCCGGAAGTGCTGCGGATTCGAGCCGCTGAACTAAGAAAACGGATGGGGATCTAGAACGGAGGCGTAGCATCCGGCACGGCAAAATGTTCACCGCCCGTGTGCTCTGCTAAGCGCTTCTCCGTCCCTTTGTGTCCCGCGTCTGGCACGAATGCCCGACCGCCACTCGCCAGAGGGGCCTCCACCCTGTCCGGTTCTCCGAAGCGCCAGGGCGCTGCCGGCGGAGCGTCCTTCTGAGTGGTTCACTGCGTCTTCCGGGGGGATTGCTCGATCGACCTGGTCGCGTGCCTTGGATCGCGCGTTGCATTTGACCGGGCGGGGCCCATCCACGCCTCTCTTCAAAATTGGGCGACGGAGGAACCTGCCTGGGCCGAGCGTTGGCTGAACGGTCGTCTCTGTGCACGAAATGGCTCACATGTCGTCAAAAACTGCACGAAAGGACAACCATCACCGGAAGGACACCCTTAGGATTTTCTATGAAACAAATCTTTAGAGTCACGAAGCTAGAGACCGAAGAGTTGCAGTTACTTCCAGGCTTCATCGGGGATCCGGACGATGCGTCGGAATTTACGGGCTTTGCCTAAAGCCACTGCCTGTTCCCCTCGAACCAATCTGCGGGGAGCACGGCCTCGGATACGGAGATGCATGAATGACCTCGCAGAGACTACTGGATTCCGCCAGCTGGTGACCGGTCCCCCTATGGGTCTTGGCAACACCTCGCGTTAATTCAGGAGAGACGAAATGAGAGCACTGAACCCCGGGCAGGCTCGGCAGGACTCTGTTCGAAGTCTCCACTCCCCCATCTTTGACTATAAAGTGGTCGTCCTCGGCGTGATGTACCCGAACGTCTTCTCACGTCAGCCCTCCAATCCCGCCATCGAGGAAGCAACTTACCTCCTTCATGACCTAACCTTCGTTAGGCAGCACACAGCCGTCATCTTTTATGACCCGTTCTCCCCGGACGGAAGCGACGAGCTAAAACAATATCGCCCGTCAGGAGGAAATGGGAGGGACGAAGAGGAACATAGGTGCCGAAAGGCACCAAAGGGTGGGCAAGGGATTCGTAGGGAAGCCATCCAAGCTGTCGTGAGCGATCTGGCCCGTCTTTCGGCAAGAACCCAGGATCACGAAAACGGATGACGCGAGTGGTCGAGGAGCCCTATCACCTCACCGTGATTGCCTCTTCCGCTGCCCGCTACGGCGAGAATGTCTACTGTCTCCACTTTGGGCGCCAAGTTGGACTACACCCCAGCCTGACAAACGGGCCCCGCATCTCTTGACTTTCTTTCTGGAGGGGCCTAGAACTCAACCTGACAGGACGAGGGCGGGAGGCGCCGGTGACTGGACAGCGGATCGGGTAGGTGCGCGTGAGCACGCTGGACCAGAACGAGAAACGCCAACTCGAAGGCCAGGTCCTGGACCGGGTCTTCACGGACAGGGCCTCCGGCAGGGACACCACCCGGCCAGAACTGACGGAACTGCTAGGGTTCGCCCGCGACGGAGACACCGTGGTTGTGCACAGCATGGACCGGCTCGCCCGCAACCTCGATGACTTACGTGCCCTCGTCCAGGGTCTTACCCGCAAAGGCGTGCGGGTGGATTTTGTCAAAGAGGGCCTGGTCTTCACCGGCGAGGACTCCCCCATGGCCAACCTCATGCTCTCCGTCATGGGCGCCTTCGCGGAATTCGAACGCTCCCTCATCAGGGAACGCCAGAGGGAAGGCATCGCACTGGCCAAGCAGCGCGGCATCTACAAAGGGCGGAAAAAGACCCTCACGCCAGACCGGGCGGCCGAACTTGTCCAGCGCGCCGGCATGGTGTTCCGAAGGCACTCCTTGCCCGTGACTACGGCATCAGCAGGGAGACCGTCTACCAGTACCTGCGCCAAGCTAGGGTGAACGACTCCCCTACCGGCGCCGCCGTTAAGCCCCGGCCGAAGCGTCGATAGCTTGACGGAAGGTCCATTATCGTCACTCAAAATTGTTGAAAAAGCAGCGGCTTCGGGCTTCCGTGACCAGTGCACGTGGGCCGATACGGAGGAGTCGTTGGAGGTTACGAACCAGTCGTTGAGGTAGTCGGAGTTCCGCCCCCCGTGGTCCGGCGCATGTCGGGGGCCTGCGGTGTTTTCGGGGAGCGCAGCATACTTTCAGGCTGAGCTGGCACGATAGCTCCATGAATTCCGGAAAGCCCCTGCCTCGACGCTCCCTGTTGCTGGGTACGGCTGCCACCACGGTCGGCGGCGCGCTGGGGCTGTGCGCCTGCTCCGTTTCACCCTCGGGTGGCACCGCCGTCCCGCTGGCTCCCGGCGCTTCAGCGCCACCCGGTCGTCCTTTCCGGATCGGGAAGCTCAGCGAGATCAACGTAGGTGACACCGCCACCGGGAAAGCCAATGGAAGGACCGTCGTTGTCTTCAGACCTGAAGACCGCAAGGTCGTGGCCTATGACGCAACGTGCACGCACGCCGGCTGCCCCGTGGCGCCTGCCGGTACGAACTTCGAATGTCCCTGTCACGGCTCCACTTTCCGCGGTTCAGACGGCAGCGTCATCACCGGGCCGGCGCGCCGCCCTCTCATGCCTCTAACCGCCGCCATCGACGAAGACTGGATCACCGTCGTCGCCTGACAATTTGGATGAAATGGCACGTGGCGCCTCGCTTGGACTGTCGGTCTGCTCTTTGAGACACCAAGCCCAGATGCACCTGAGAGCGCCGGCGGGCTCGGTCGGGCCTGCCGCACGGCCTACAGGACGGTCTGGCCTGGGAGGTCCCCGCATTGCGCCGTGGCATGAGCAAACAAGCTGTCCACGGCAATACCGAAGCGACAATCCACCGTCCACGCTTCGGAACTCAGCCTTCTGGCTGAGGCCCAAACTTCCATGGCCAATCCACTCCCCCGCCCCGGTTGACGGAATCTCCCCTATCGGCGTTGAAACTACATAAGTAGAAGTAGCTGCGAGAACCTCCGCGTTAAGGAACCTGGCTCATGTCTCCGTGGGCGGGCGGGCGTGCTGCAGTGACTGCCTTTGCGGCCGGAACTTAGACGTCTTCCAAGCGTCGAACTTGAATCTGCCGATGGTTCGGCGATTGATTGACCTAAAATGCGGGTGTAAGTCTGCGAGTTGTGGAACGATGAGTAAATGAGTACAAGTCCCGAGACGTCTTCCGCGCTTCGAAATCAGTCCCGAGCCGTCGAGGCGAAGCTGGCGGAACGCGTCGAGAATGAGGTGCCCGCGGAAGAAATGCAGCGGGTGAACTTTGAGGTTTCCAGGAGCAAACGCGTCAAGCTCAAGATCCTTGCCGCCAAGCGGGGGCAGAGCGTTAAGGAGTTTCTGACGGAGTACATCGACTCCTTCCCGGACGAATAAAACTCATGGCGGATTGAGCACCAATGGAACGTAGCGAAGGAGCAACTATGGCAACAAACCCGACGATTTTCGTCAATGTGGATGAAGAGTATCCAGTCTTTAGGATGGTCGAGAAACAGGAATCTTACCCGGCCGCAATAGCAATCGAAGCGGACCAGGCAACGGTGGAGCGGTGGCAGACAGTCATCGACGCCTACGAGGACGTGCGAGCCGAGATTGCTGCGAAGATCACAGCCGCCACCGGCACGACTTATCCAGAGCTCCTCTAACTAAGGAGCCTTTGGGGTCGTTGATCGCTCTCAGGTTGACGAAAGATCGGTTATCGGCGTTATTGAGCACGGCTGTCGCTGGCCACAAGATCTTCCGTCAAGTAATCCCCGCTCCCCCTGCGTGATGCCGGCTTTAGGCAAAACGTAAACCTGTGAATCATTGATTCAGAATTTGGAACGGGTTGGAGGTGGAATGGCCTCCTTGGACCCGCCTAATAGTTTCCGGCGTCAGCGTTTGCGATACAGGCAGGTCTGCCAGTGACTCCTGCTGCATTCCGAGGTCCGCGTAGACAGCATGAAGGCCCGCTACCACGGCCCCCACAGCGCCGGAAAAGTCACCAAGGGCTGCGGGCAGCAGCCTCGGGGACATCCGCAGGTTGTGTTCAAGGGCGCTCTCATATCGGCCAAGGCTCGACGTCAGTGATTTGGCGATGCCTCCCCCGAGCACAATGATGTTCGGCTCGCAAGAGACCGTTATGGCCGTCAATGCAATCAGGAGAGCATGATCGAAGTGTGCACGCAGGGTTTCAATCCCGCCCTTGTCCTTCTCAACGAAAAGTTCCGCGGGACTCAGCAGCGCAACACCTGCTTCAGCAGCCCTCCGCAGTATTCCCGGCCCCGTAAGCATGTGTTCGAGTTTTGTACCCAGCGGACCCACTGGGAGTTGGCCAAATTCTCCTACAAGGCCCCTATCTCCCTGGAGAACCTTCCCATCGATGGCGATCCCTGCACCGAGCCCTGTTCCGAGGGTCAGCATCGCAGCGGTCGGCGATGTCCGTGCGGCCCCGAATCTTTGCTCGCCGAGGAGGGCCAGGTTTGCGTCATTGTCTATCATGACGACCTTCTGGACCGCTGCCTCAAACCTTTGCAGAAAGCGGCGGTCTTCCACCTGCGTCAGGTGGTGGGCGTTGGAGACAGATCTGTCGATGCGGCTGACCGCTCCTGGGAGACCCAGGCAGACGGCGCCTACGAGCCGCCAGTTACTGCCAGCAGCCGAGCGCACCTCCGCCGCCAACCATTCTGCGAGATCCGGGGCGTTCAGGGCCGAGGGGGTGGGCACGTCAAGCGCCAGGATCGGGTTGGCCAGAAGATCGGCAACAATGATGCGGGTGTTCGAGGCACCTAGGTCTATGCCGAGGACGTACGACCGGCCCGCGACGACGTCCAGAAGCACGGCTCGGCGGCCCCTGTTTTCGGACACGATTTCCGAGCCTTCGACCAGAAGTCCTTCTTCAATCAGGGAGTCGACGGCCCGCGTGACAGTTGCCGTGGAAATGCCGGTGGCTTCAGCGATCTGTTTTCTGCTCGCTGGGGCCAGCCGGAAGACCTCGGCCAGCACGGTGCCACGATTCATCATTCTCGTGCTTTGAACCATCGAGATCCTCGTAGTTTTGGAATCAGCATGAAGTAAAAGATACCCGAGATCACTCCGTTTCCACCACTCCAAGCACAACTTCCAAACATTTTTCCGCCACAGCTCTTGACTTTGATTGCACTCTGAAATCAAAATGGATGAACACGTCAAGGGCGACTCCGTCCAGAGGTCCGGACTCCAGCGACTGGGTGCCATGGCATCGTCCCCTGACAAGCAGCTCAAGGAAGGTCAAGGACCCGATGGAAACACTCACACTCACAGGACGGCGCCAGATGCGGTGGCTCGTCGCCGGCGCAATGGCGCTGGCACTCTCACTAACCGGCTGCTCCGGCCCCGGGGCAGCACCCGGGGCCGGAGCTCCGGCCACACAGGCAACTGAGCCCAGCCTCGCATTCGTTGGCCCCAACGGCGAAAAGCCAGGCAAGCTCGCTGACCTCGTGCTGACCGCAGACGAAAAGGCCAAAGTCAACAGCGGCAATTACACGGCCGCGTTCGTTTGGCACACGTCCTCGGAGTTTGTTTCCGCAGTTGAAAAGGGCGCCCGTGAGCAGTTCAAGGACCTGGGGATCAAAGTCGTTGCGAGCACGCAGGCCGGCTTCGACGCTGCCACCCAGGCCAACAACCTTCAGACAGTGCTGGCATTGAACCCTGACATCATCGTCACCATCGCAGTGGACCCGGTTTCGGCGGAAGCGACATTCAAGCCGGCAGTCGAGAAGGGGATCAAGCTCGTCATCATGACCACGCCCCCCGCGCACTACAAGGCAGGGCAGCAGTTCGTGTCCATCGTGACGGAATCGCTTACTGAAGCCGGCAAGCTGAACGCCACAATCCTCGGAGACGCACTCGGCGGCCAAGGCGACATCGGCTACATGTACCACGATGCCGACTTCTGGTTCACCAACCAGCGCGACAAGGCTTTCAAGGCTTGGACGTCCTACCTCTACCCCAACGAGAAGATCGTCGCCGAGGAGGGCTTCACTGACGAATCAAAGACCCAGGAGATCGCCGCGGCGATGATAGCGCGCCACCCGGACCTGAAGGGCATCTACGTCCCGTGGGCAACTGCCGCCCAAGGTGTGCTCGCCGCCCTTCGCGACGCCGGCCGATCCGATGTCAAGGTAGTGACCAACGACCTCGACGCCACCCTTGCAGCCGACATGGCGCGCGACGGCAACGCGGCCGGCCTCGTGGGCAACAGCTCCATCTCTATTGGCAAGGGACTGGCCACCGCCTCCGCCTACGGCGTGCTGAATAAGCAGGCGCCCGCGCTCGTGGCTGCGACTCCGACGGGGATCACCAAGGACAACCTGGCCCAGGGCTGGAAGGACGATTACGGCACCGAACCGCCGTCGAGCGTCACGGGGAAGTGACCCGGCACTGATCCCGGGCCCGGCGGAAAAGCGCTGGGCCGGAATCAGAAAAGTTGTAGACCCCGTTGGCCAATGACGCGCCACATGCCCTCATCACTAAGGCCCAACCTACGGGCACCTCTATAAAGGAACCTCCCATGGCACAATTTGTGCAGACCGTACTCGGTCCGGTCGACCCGGCCAGACTTGGAAAAATCCTCCACCACGAACACCTCACATCCCTGGTTCCCGGACCATGGCTGTCAGGTGGACGTCCGGAGACGCTCGCTGATCCGCACCGGCTGGTGGTTTCGCCAACCGACCCCGCCTATGCAGACGACCAGGTGCGCCAAGCCGTCGGCGCCCTTAGCGGGCTCAAGGACTTGGGCTTCGACACGGTTGTGGACCTCAGCCCCTACAGCGTCGTCGGCCGCTCGGCGCTGGGCGAAAACCTGAACATCCTGCAGCGCGTCTCGGAGCAGTCCAGGGTGCACATCGTGGCGGGAAGCTCCGTCTACCTGGAGCCTTACAGCCCGGCCTGGACCGCCGAGGCGTCCCTCGAGCAGATGACGGAGCGGTTCACCCTGGACGTCTCCACGGGGATCGGTTCCACGTCGATCAAAGCCGGCATCCTGGGTGAACAGGCCACGGGCCTGAACGAAATCACAGCCCACGAAGAGAAGTGTCTTCGTGCTGCCGCGCGTGCGCACCAAGCCACAGGAGTGTCCCTGGTGACGCACACTACACACGGGACAATGGCCCTTGAGCAGATCCAGATACTGAACGAGGAGGGGGCCGACCTCAGCCGTGTAGTCATCGGGCACATGGACATCCAGCCCGATCTCGAGTACCTGCTCAAGGTCCTGGACACCGGAGTCAACATTGCCTTCGACACCATCGGCAAGGAATTCTGGGACTTCGTCCTGGAGCCCGGCCCCGCCCAGCCGGCCGAAGGCGAGTACTCCAAAAGGGCCTACTACCGCTCCGACGCGAGCAGGGCAGCACACCTGGCCGACCTGGCCCACCGGGGCTACGCAGGGCAAATTCTGCTCTCCCAGGATCTCACCGGCGCCGAGGTCTACCTCAACCCCAGAACCCACGGAGAGTGGGGTTACAACTACCTTGGCGCGGCCTTCATCCCGATGGCAGCCGAACTGGGCCTGTCACAGGCCCATGCCGATCTGATGCTGCGGGACAATCCACTCCGGCTCCTGACGCAGGAGGCACCATGAGGACCGGCTCAAATCATGCCGTCAAAGATGCGACCTACGTGGTGGGCGTTGATCTCGGAGGAACAAAGATCCGGGCCGGAATTGCCAGCGAAACCGGGACCATCCTGGCTGACCGGAAGGTGCCCACCAACGCCGGAGGAGTCAACATTATTGAACAGATTGTCGGCCTCGTCAGTGAGTTGTGCGCAGTCGTCGGCGCAGGCACCGATCAGGTCGCGGCGACCGGCATCGGTGGTGCTGGAGTTCCAGACAGCTCCGGGGAGAACTTCGACCAGGCTCCCAACCTCTCGGGACTGCGGGACGTGCCTTTTGCGCAGGACCTCATGCAGAGGCTCGGGCATCCCGTGATCATCGAAAATGACGTCAATGTCGCCGCTCTCGGAGAATTGCACTACGGCCTCGGACTCGGCCACTCTGACTTCGTCTTCGTCTCCGTCGGCACCGGGATCGGCATGGGCATCGTGGCGGACGGCCGGCTCATACGCGGTGCCAGTGGGGCGGCAGGGGAAATCGGCTACCTTCCCTTCGGAACGGACCCACTGACCGCGGAAAACCAGGTGCGTGGCCCGTTGGAGGAAGCGGTAGCAGGCGACGCACTGGCACGCCGGTACGAGATGGCTACAGGGTACAGGATCTCCACCCGGGAGATCTTTGCGAAGGCACAGGACGGTGACACACACGCGCTGGCCGCCATCGACGATGAGGCACGATGGCTCGCCGCGGCCCTCGTCGCAGTCAACGCGGTCCTCAACCCGGAAGTTTTCGTGATCGGCGGCGGCATCGGCAGCAGGAAGGAGCTCTTGCCCCACCTCCACACCTGGCTGACCCGCCACGGAGTGTCTTCACTCGATATCCGCATCAGCGAACTCGGCCACCGTGCACCAGTAGCCGGCGCGGTCCGGCTCGCACTCGCGGCCGCCAAAACCGGACTGCCCAGCCCTACCGAGACCGTCTCCGCACTGACCGGCCCTGCTCAGAAAGGACACACACTGTGAGCACCACAACTCTAGCGAAACCAAATTTCCTCACCCACGTCAAGGAGATGAACTGGAGCAACTACGTCGTCTACATCGGATTCGCGCTCGTGTTCCTGTTCTTTGCAGTGACACAGACGGCGTACTTCCTCAACGCGACTAACCTGCTCAACATCGTGATCCAGGCAGCACCGATCACGATCATGGCGGTCGGCATGGTCTTCGTGCTGAGTACAGGCGAAATCGACCTCTCCATCGGCTCGACCGTAGCACTGTCTGCGTTGACAACCGGCGTCGTCCTTCAAGGAACCGGGCAGTTTTGGATCGGCGCTCTGGCCGGGCTGGGGGTGGGCATCATTGTCGGGCTCGTCAACGGCTTCTTCATCACGATGGTCCGTCTTCCCTCTTTCCTGGTGACTCTGGCCACGATGGGCCTGATCGCCGGCCTCGCCCGACAGCTAACAGACCTCCAATCGGTACCGGTGACCGACCGCGCCTTCGTCTGGCTCTTCGGCGGCGGTGATCTTCTCGGGTTGCCGATCATGCTGTGGTGGACGGTCTTGGCGGTCCTCGTCGGCTGGCACCTGCTACGGCAGCGCCGGTATGGCGCCCACGTTCTGGCCGTGGGTAACAGCGCGTCGGCAGCCCGGGTGAGCGGCATCAAGGTCAACCGTATCCGGCTGATGGTCTTCGTCGGTAGCGCCATGGCCGCGGCCCTCGCCGGTCTCCTGTACGCCGGCCGCCTGCACGGCGCCCGCTACACCCTGGGTGAAACCGACCTGATGACAGTCATCGCGGCTGCCATCGTCGGCGGCACCAGCCTGTTTGGCGGCAAGGGGACGGTCATCGGTGCCCTGATCGGCAGCCTCCTGATGAGCATGATCAACAACGGACTCATCCTCGCCGGGCTCAACGTCTCCCAGCAGATGATCGTCCGCGGCCTGATCATCCTCGTTGCGGTCTCCTTCTCCCTCCGCGGCAAGAAAAGCTAGAGAAAGGATCCTCATGTTCCTCGACCTGCTTCGACGACGAAACCCCCGTTTCCTCTCGGCAATTTCCCAGCTGCACACAGCCGGCGACCTGCCCGTCAACTGCTACGCAATTGACCTTGACGCCGTCGAACGCAATGCTGTCGCATTCGCCGCGGAAGCGGCGCGTCTCGGACTGACGCCGTTCGCCATGACCAAGCAGATAGGCCGCAACCCCGACGTCTCCAAGACACTCGTGCGCTCAGGCATCACCCACGCCGTCGGCGTCGACCTGCAGTGCGCGGTGGCAGCGGCTTCGGGAGGCCTCCGCGTGGGGCACCTTGGCCATCTCGTTCAGATACCCCGGCACGAGGCCGATCTGGCCGCGTCGCTGGAACCGTTGTACTGGACGGTCTTCAGCGAGACCAAGGCCCGGGAGGCAGGTGCCGCCGCACTAAGGCGCGGCCGCGTCCAGGATGTCCTCCTCCGCGTGGTCGCCCCCGATGACCGCTTCTACACCGGGCACGAGGGCGGCTTCCCCTTGGAAGGAATCGTGCAGGCGGCCGACACCGTCGACGCCATCCCCGGCGTGCGCTTCGCCGGCATCACCACGTTCCCCGCCACCCTGTTCAACCCGGCAACAGGGACGGCAGAGGCTACCCCGAACAGACGCACCCTCGCCCGTGCAGCGGCGCTCCTCGAAGCCAGCGGACGGACCGGATTCGCGGTGAACGCGCCCGGAACCACGTCAATTTCGGTGCTGGAGGGGCTGGCCCGCGACGGAGCCACCCAGGTGGAGCCAGGCCACGGGCTAACGGGAACCACCCCCCTGCACGCCGTAGCGGATCTGGCCGAAGAGCCTGCCATCGCGTACGTCACCGAAGTCTCGCACCTGTGGAATGACAGGGCCTACGTCTTCGGCGGAGGATTCTACGTCGACCCGGTCCTTGGTGAAGGCACCACGCGCGCGATCGTCGTTCCCGGCGCCTCGGACGTCTCGGCCGCGCCTGCGCTTCCGGTGGAAATGCCTGCGCCACACGCGATCGACTACTACGCCACCATCCCGTTGGACCACGCAAGTCCCGTCGCAGAAGGCGACACGGTGATCTTCGGGTTCCGTCCGCAGGTGTTTGTCACCCGGGCACTGACCGCGGCCATCTCCGGCATCTCCACAGGCACCCCCCGGGTCGAGGGCATCTGGGCATCCGACGGCTCCGCACCGCTCGCCCTGGCCCAATCCTGACACCGAAGACAGATAGGACACATCATGACACTCTCACCTTCGGCAGCCGAGGCTGCCACCCCTGAATCCGCGTCCGCTCCGCCCCTCCGGCTCAAGGGCATCCACAAAAACTTCGGCGGCGTCGTAGCCATCAAGCACTTTGACCTGGAAGTAAAGGCCGGCGAGATCGTGGCCCTTGTCGGCGACAACGGCGCCGGCAAATCAACCCTGGTCAAGATCATCTCCGGGCTCTACCAGCCCAGCGACGGTGAAATCTGGCTGAACGGCGAACAGGTCAGCTTCCGGGACGCCTCCGACGCACGGACCAAAGGCGTCGAGGTCGTCTACCAGGACCTCGCCCTCGTCGAGGACCAGCCCGTCTACATGAACATGTTCCTCGGCCGGGAACTGACCAAGGGGCCGTTGGGCATCCTGGACAGGAAGGCCATGGCCACGCAGACGCAGGAGCTCGTGGACACCCTGGACGTGCGGATCCCCTCCGCCAAGGCCACCCTGAGCGATCTGTCCGGCGGGCAGCGCCAGGGCGTCGCGATCTGCCGCGCCACGCACTGGGCCAGCAGCCTCGTGCTCATGGACGAACCCACCGCGGCGCTTGGCGTCGCCGAGACGGCCAAGGTTGAGGAAGTCATCCTCAAACTCCGCTCCAGGGGCGCCGCCGTGCTCATCGTCAGCCACAACATGGACCAGGTGTTCCGCATCGCGGACCGCGTCTCGGTACTCCGCCGAGGGACCCAGGTTGGCACCAAGAGGCTGGCCGAAACATCCCACAACGAGGTCGTGGCCATGATTACTGGACTGAGCTCATGACCGCTGAAGGGCACCCCTTGCCAGGGGACCACATGCGGGCCGAGATCGCCGAACAGCCAGCACGCTGGCAGGATCTCATCAGCCAACAACAGCCCCGCCTCCTGGAAGCTGCGGAACTGTTCCGCACCATCAACCCGGAGCTATTAGTCTTCGCGGCCCGCGGGTCCAGCGATCATGCCGCCATGTACGGCCAGTATCTGGCCCACAACCTCCTCGGCATACCCGCCTCGCTATCGACGCCGAGCACGGTCACGGCGTTCGGCACGGAACTGCGGTATCCGAGGTCGATCATGCTGGCCGTGTCGCAGTCCGGCGAGTCACCGGACCTCCTCGACACCGTTAGCGCCGCAAAGCGGGCCGGAGTCCCCGTTATTGCCGTAACCAACAACGAATCGAGCACGCTTGCAGCTTTGGGTGATGTGCATGTCAACCTCACGGCAGGACCTGAGCTTTCAGTGGCAGCCACCAAGACCTACACGGCCGAACTGCTCGCCCTGTATGTCGTACTGACACTCGCCGCAGGCGGTTCCTGGAGCGAGATCAAAACACGGGCGAACGCAGCCATCGAAGCCGCGAACCGGGTAATCGACCGGGCCGCGTCGTGGGGGAAACGGCTTGCAGAGACCCTCCAGGACGCTGACAGGGTCCTGGTGGTCGGCCGTGGCTACTCAATGTCGACGGCAAAGGAAGGAGCGCTGAAGCTGATGGAGACCAACTCCATGGCAGCCTCGGGCTGGAGCGCCGCCGACGCGACCCACGGGCCCCTCGGACAAGTGGAGCCGGGCACACCCGTCATTGCTCTCACAGCCAGCCCCGGAGGGCGCGAATCCGTTCACGCATTTGCACAGGCGGCCCGCGCCCTTGGCGGCCGAACCATCATCATCGGGCCACACGGAAGTGATGATGAGGACGGCCTTGAAATTCCGGCTGCCGGTGCCTCCGGCCTCGATCCCGCGCTCCTGCCCCTGATGGAAATCATCCCCCTGCAGCAACTGGCGCTGTGCCTGGCCCTGCGCCGAGGACTGGACCCAGACCGCCCCCCGGGACTCAAGAAGGTGACAAAAACTATTTGACGACTCCCGGGGAACGGCCGCCGCGCCGCCGTCAGTAGACGTAGCGGTGGAGATGGCCACTTACAGCGCGGCGGCCACACCGGCCGTGGTTACCAACCCCTTACGCCCGTCCGGATTCTTGAACGTCAAGGGGCCGGCCGGAGCTTGAACTCCCCAAACGACCTCCATGAGCTCGCTGCCGGACGACCAGGACCGGTACCTGGTGCATAGTGTCCTTCGCTGATGGGTTGGTCGTGGCGGAGGGGTGGTTCTTGGTTTCATGCGTTTTCCTCTTCGGAGCGAGATGTGGGCGAAGGGGACAATGCAGGAGCCGCCCCTAGGATCAGAGTCCTTCGCGCAGACTTTTCTCGCCGTTATTGACGTGAAGTAATTCAAATTAAGGAGAACGAATGGCGCCGCATGTCCGCATGCCACTTCCGATCCCTGTGCTAGCGGTGCTGACTTGGTTCGATGACGAATGTCAGCTTCTAGTTCATTGTCAGGGAGACATCCCGTGTTCCGGGTCCTTCATCGTGGGGCTTGAGGTGAAAGGCGATGGCGGGGGGATCCGACACTGCTGCATCGAGTATTCAGACGCTTCGCCGGCCGGAATCTTCACTTTCGACCTTACAGAGAACCTTCAGTTTGCCCATGACGTTGCCACCGTGAACTCGAACGGATCCGTTCTCGAAGGACGGTTTCCGGCCTGGGCGGTCGGCACTCCGGGTGCCGAATGGTCTTTTTCGGCGTTTTGCATCCAAAACGGAGTGACCACCGCCCGCGGCATCGAAGTCGAGCAGTCTCGGGGCCGGGCAGGGCCGGAAGCAGTGAGTGACCTCCACCCACCTGCTACCCAGTCGAGTCGCCGGGCGACCACCGATATTGTGTCAGACCGTTTCCACTTCGAGCCCAACTGACGGCAGAGCTTCGAGTATCTCAGGCTCTATGCCCAGCAGTTCTGTGGCAGCTGTCCGGGCGGATTCCTCGCCACGAGCGAGCTTGGTTTGGCCTTGAGAAATGAGGTGCGCGGCGGCCTTCGGTGAGTAATTTCAGACCGTTTCCACTTCCACGCCAGCTGACCGTAACGACTCGAGCATCTGTGGCTCTATGCCATCATCCGTTAGGACAAGGTCGATGTCGGCCAACCCTGCGTGTTTCCAATTGCTGACCCGTCCAAATTTACTGTGGTCTGCCAAGAGGATCCGGCGGCGGGCGCTGGCACACATCAGCCGCTTCACTGCGGCTTCGGCGGCGTCGGGCGTGGTGAGTCCTCGGTCGAGTGAAACGGCGCTGGCTCCCAGGAAGGCGACGTCCACGTTGATGTCGGACAGGGCGCGGGCGGCCCAGTCATCCACTTCCGCTGAAGTAACCGGGCGGACCCGGCCCCCGAGCGTGTATACCGTGAGGAGAGGCGAGTCCATCAGCGTCATGGCGATCGAGAGCGTGTTGGTGTAGACGCTCATCGGCCTGTCCCGGGGAAACAAGTCAGCGAACCGTGCGGTAGTTGACCCTGCATCGATGAGCACCGACCCGTCGGCAGGGAGGTGACGGAGTGCTGCGGCGGCTATTCGGGTCTTTTCCTCTGTGAAGGCAGTCCTGGAGGCAACGGGGGGCTCGTAGGTGAGCCGTCCGACGGGTACTGCTCCGCCGTGGACCCGCTTGATGAGCCCGAGCTGCTCAAGGGCCACCAGATCCTTGCGGACGGTTTCGTTCGTGACTCCCAGCTCCAGGGCAATAGCTGTGGCATCGGCACGCCCTTCCGTCCGGAGCGTCGTCAGGATGAGTTCCCGCCTTTGGTCGGGAAAAGGGACACGGGTCTCGAGACGTGTGGTGGCCGGGTCTGCGGCTGGGGTCATGCGGCCTCCTTCAAGTGTGGCGTCAGTAATGTACCCAACCGTGTCACGAAAAGTGCCCTAATGAGAAGCCAGGTTAAGACAACCTTGGCTGGTTCACCGCCGGACGTGACACTTTAGGTCCGCAAAGGGTGCCGTGGCCATGTTTCGGCAGGAACGCCGCGCCATGATCCCCACCCGCGCGGCCCTCCTATGGGTATGCAGTTGGCCCCTGTTCAGTTGTCACCCGCCGTTAGATGGCGAAAATGGTCCAGCTTGCGATGTGCCTCGCCCCGGGCAGGAGGTGAACGACGTCTTCGCCGGAGTTGAACGCATCGGGCGGGCAGCTCATCGGTTCGACGGCAAGTCCGAGCCGGTGGCGCTCAGCGACCACGTGGTCGGCGGTGTGGACCTGGACCCAGTCGCAAGACCGATCCCAGCGGATTCCGACGCCGGATCCACCGGGATCCGTGAGCCGAACCGTTGCATTCCCCTGCGGATCCCGGACGAGGTCGGTGAATGGATGATCGATTTCGACGCCGCCCAATGTCCGTGCCTCGCGGAAGTCAAAAGGCCCGTCAGCAGCCCGGCGCCTGCCCAGCGGCAGAAGCCGGTCGGGGGTGACCTCCAGGAATGTGTCGGCCGGCAGCTCGAGGCTCCAGGAATTGAGTGGTGATTTCCCGGCCACCAGGTAGGGGTGCGGACAGATCCCGTAAGGTGCGGTGTGATCGCCCGTATTGGTAGCTGACACTTTTGTGTGGAAGCCGCCATTGTCCAGCCGATAGGTGACGTCCAGCAACACCGAAAACGGGTAGCCTGCGCTTGGCCTGATTTGGTGCCGCAACCGGACGCCGGATGGCTCCGATGAAACCAGGGTCCACGGCCGTTCACAGACCAGGCCATGTAGGGCGGCGTCACGTTCTGGTTCGTTTACGGGCACCCGAAGCTCCTGCCCTTTATATGTATAGCGTCCATCCGCGATGCGGTTTGGCCAGGGGGCCACCAACGCGCCGCGGTAGTCGGGAACCGGCTCGTCTGCCATGAACCCCGCAATGAGGTCGCGGGCACGGAAGCGGAGCTGTCTGACGGTAGCTAGTTGTTCGGTTACGACGGCGGTGTAGTTGGCCGCCGATATTTCGTACTGCGCCCCGGTGGCGCCGATGCTCACATTTTGGGCTGTCTTCACGATTTCTTCCTGGCTGGTCTTCTCCACTGCAATTCCTAAGCCTTGTCGGCATATTGGCTTTCTAGCCCCACGATTGTTCGGACATATGCCGGAAGGCAACCTCAAGTATCCGCATGTGCCGCGGGCGGGAGAGAGCAAAGAGCACAACCTCGGCGACATCGGCAGGAGTCATCATGTCTTCCAGTTCCGGCATGCCCGGCCGGCGCAGGCCGCGTCCCATCCCGAAATTGCTAGCGACACCTCCGGGACAGATATTCGTGCAGCGGATGCTGCTGCCCCTAAGCTCGTGATCCAGCGATCGCGTGAATCCGACTTGGGCGAACTTGGTGGCAACGTATGCGGCTTCATCGGGCAGCCCCCGGCGGCCAGCTTCGGACGCCACAGTGATGATGTCCCCTGCGCCTCTTTCCTTCAGATAGGGAAGAGTGGCTTCCACGGTGTGGAAGAGGCCCGTCACATTCACCTCGGTCATCTCCTGAATGTCACTGTCGGGGGTGTCGATGAAAGGTCCCCAGGAGCCGACCCCGGCGTTGGCGACGACGATGTCGATACCTCCAAAATGCTCGGCCGCCCGCGTGGCGGCGCCCTTCATCGCCTCCCTATCCCTGACATCGGCCGCAACCGTCAAACTGTTGGGAAGCCGGGAACCCGAGCCGGATCTGGACACGATGCATACAGCCGCTCCGGATTGGGACAGGGCGTCCGCGACGGCGGCACCGATGCCGCCGCTGCCTCCCGTAATGAAAGCGGTTTTGCCCAACAGCGGCCGGTTGACGGTCTCGTTCATGATTGTCCTGTCCTAGGTGAAGAAATAGCTTTCAACGCTTCACGTACGACCCGGGCGGTCCGGGTCCGCGCTGGTGCCAGGTACTTGCGGGGATCCACCAGGTCCTGGGCGCGGAGAGCCTCCCGGACGGCCTCCGTAAAGGCGATGTTCAGCATGGTCCCGATGTTGATCTTGGTCATGCCGGCCTCAATGGCAAACGCTAGTTCTGTGCTCGGAACGCCAGAAGATCCGTGCAATACGAGGGGCACGTCGACGACGGCGCGGATCCGTCCGATCAGGTCATGGTCAAGAAGCGCTGTCTGGGCGGTCATCGCATGTGAGCTCCCCACGGCAACAGCAAGAGAGTCGACGCCGGTGGACTCGATGAAGGCCGCCGCTTCCGCCGGATCGGTTCGGACGCCAGGGGCGTGCGCACCGTCTTTCCCCCCCACCTCGCCAAGCTCGGCTTCAAGATGCCAGCCCTGGGTTCGGGCAAAGGAAACCGCTCTCCGGGTAGCGGCAATGTTTTCCGCGATGGCGAGCTTCGATGCATCAAACATGGCGGAGGAGACCCCCGTCCCCACTGCCTGCTCCAGAAACTGAAACTCTTCGATATGGTCCAGGTGCAAGGAAACGCGGGCATCCGACGCTTCCGCCATGGCGGCTAGACCGGCCAGCAGCGGCCTGACCTGGCCCCGGTGGAACTTGACGCAGTTTTCGCTCACCTGCAGCACGGCAGGAAGCCCGAGTTCTTCGGCGGCTTCAACGATCGCCTCGCCATGTTCAAGATTGATGACGTTGAAGGCAGCCAGCCCGACCCCGCCGGCCATCGCCTCCCGCAACAACTCTCCGGTGTGGACCACAGGCATGCAATTCTCCTCAGTTAATTTCCCGAAACCCGGGACGAAAGCTTTGTAGGCGGCTGCGATCACAGGACTTTCGGATGTGACCTTGACAACACTCCAAGCAAACACAATAATATCCAATAGAACGCAATAAGCAATGGGAGCCAAGGAGGTGACAAAGCGATGGTGCTAACAGTCGGTCTGGATGTCGGAACTACATCAAGCAAGGCAGTAGTTGTCAGTGAAAACGGGAAGGTCCTGGCTCAGGGCCGTGCCCGAACGCCGTGGGACACCTCGCCGTCCGGCGTGCAGGTCGCCGCTTGCGATTTGTTGGAATCAGCAAAGGCGGCTCTGTCACTAGCCCTGAAGGATGCGCCCTCCGGCCGGATTGTCGCGCTCGGCATTACCAGCATGGGCGAGTCGGGTGTCCTCATTGATGCCCAAAGCCGGCCACTCACTCCCATAATCGCGTGGCATGACACCCGGGACGGCCAGGAGCTGGCGGACCTGAGGAACCATGTCACGGAGGACGATTTCGCAAGGCGGACGGGTCTGCCCTTGCGGGCCCAATGGTCGCTGACGAAACACCGGTGGTTGCTGGACCATGTCCCCGCCGCCGGCCGCGCCGTGCGCCGGTTGAATATCGCCGAATGGATAGCTTTTTCACTCGGCGGCGAAGCGGTCACAGAACAATCTTTGGCATCCCGCACGGGCTGGCTTGACTTGGCGACCCGAGACTGGTGGAGCGAAGCCCTGGAGTGGTCGGGCCTCAACGTATCCCTCCTGCCGGAGCTGGTCACGGCCGGCACCAATATCGGCACCGTTGCGGCCAAGGCGGGCTTGAGCCGTCTAACAGGAGCCGCGCTCACGGTCGCAGGTCATGACCATCAGGCCGCGGTTGTCGGCGCAGGTGCCGGCGGAACAAGAGACGTACTGGACTCCTGCGGCACCGCAGAAGCCCTCGTTCGAACGATTGATCCCGGTCTGGAGCCGGGCGCTGTCCTTAAACTGACCCGGGCGGGCATCACCGTTGGCTGGTCGGCTATTGCGGACAAGTGGACGATGCTGGGCGGCACGCAAGCCGGCGTGATCCTGCAGACCACCCTGTCCATGCTCGGGCAGTCCACCCGTGACATCCGCCGTCTGGACGGGGAAGCAGCAGGCACCCGCACTGGCGCCCTTCGACTCAGAGGCAAAGATCCCGCGGCGCTAACTCTCGAAGGGATATCGGGCCACGTGACCCCGGCCCGGGTATGGATGGCCGCCGTGGACGCGGTCACAGCCCAGGCGGACGAAGTCCACTCCTCGATGAACGCCGTGGTCGGTCCGCATGCCTCCATGGTGGTGACTGGTGGATGGTCCCGCAGTACGGCACTCCTCGAGGCCAAGGAGCGCGCCTTCGGTAAGGTGCGGCTCTCCTCGGTCCAGGAGACCGGAGCCCGCGGAGCGGCCCTGTTTGGCGGAATGGCTGCGGGCCTCTTTGGAGACATTCATGACTTTCCGGCGCCGGCCCAAGCTCCCGTTGCGGCTTTCCCGCAGCAGGGCTCCCCCGCCGGGCCGGACAACACCTCAAAAGACAGGGTGCCCTCATGACCGAAATCGAAGACGCTTCCCGTCAAGACCAGCGGCTGCTCTATCCGGAACAACGCCGCGAATTCATCCTAACCATGCTCCGTACAGAGGGACGGGTCGACGCAACAGGAATCGCCGAGGACCTCGCTGTAACCAATGAAACGGTCCGAAAAGATCTGGTGTTCCTGGAACAGTCTGGCCTGTTGCGGCGCGTACATGGGGGTGCGGTGCCGGTCGGTCGCCTGACCTATGAACCCGCGGTTGCCAGACGCACTGGCTTTGCCGAAGAAAAGACCCGGATCGCCAAGGCGGCCCTGGAACACCTTCCCACGGGCGGGTCAGTGCTGATCGACGCAGGTTCGACCACTGCGCGTCTGGCGGATCTATTCCCCCGCGACCGGGAGATGACGGTTTATACGAATACGCTCACCATCGCGGCCTCCCTGCTTGACCGGCCTCTGCTGACCGTCTACACCTTTGGTGGCCGGATAAGGCCGCTGACGGCGGCCCAAGTGGACCACTGGGCCGCCAGATCACTCGGTGAGATCAATGTTGACGTGGCTTTCCTAGGAGCAAACGCAGTGTCCGTGGATCGCGGGTTGACCACTCCGGACCCTGCAGAGGCAGCCGTCAAGAGGATCATGCTTTCCAGCGCGCGCAAGAGAATCCTACTGACTGACCACAGCAAGTTTGGCTGCGTAAGTAACTGCAAGCACGCTGATCTGGCCGATATCGACCTCATGATTACCGACAAAGGCGCGGACAGCCGTGAACTTAAGGCCCTGAGAGCGGCGGGAGTCGAGGTGCAGCTGGCATGATTGTGACCGTTTCACCGAACCCCAGTTTGGACCGGACCATGCGCGTTGAAGCGCTGCCCCGTGGAGAGGTTGTACGCAGCCTGCGGGCCTACAGCGAGCCGAGCGGCAAAGGCGTGAATGTGGCGGTTGCATTGCACGCCCACGAGATCGACGTCCTGGCGGTTCTACCCGCAGGCGGCTTCGCCGGCACACAGATCACTTCGATGCTGGCCGCCATGGGTGTGCCCTTCCTTGCCGTACCGATCGCGGACGAGATCCGCAGCAACGTCAGCCTCGTGGAGCCCGACGCGACCGTGACGAAGATCAATGAGCTCGGCCCCACGCTCGACCGGGCGGAAGCGGCATCTCTGGTCAGCGCGGCACTGAACGGCGTCGGCGAAGGCGACTGGATGGTCGCCTGCGGGACACTGCCCGTCGGCGAAGTCGAGTCCATATACACGGACCTGGTAGTCGGCACACAGGTGCGGAACGCACGCGTCGCTGTCGATACCTCGGGCGAGGCCCTGCGGAAAGTGCTGCAGTACGGGCCGGACCTCATCAAACCCAACGCCAGCGAGCTCGCTGAGCTCACCGGCAGGGCGCTGGAGAATCTCGGTGACGTCGTCGACGCCGCTGCAGAACTCCGGCAACGAGGTGCACGGGCAGTCCTGGCCAGCTTGGGATCCGACGGAGCAATCCTCCTCGACGATTCCGGCTGCTACTACGGTCGTGCTCGAGTTGATAGCGTCGTCAGCGCCGTCGGCGCCGGCGACGCGTTGCTTGCCGGCTTCCTGGCCGGCGGTGGAAGTGGAAGCCAAGCCCTGCGTCAGGGCATGGCGTGGGCGGCTGCCGCCGTTCAGCACGAGGGCACTCTTTATCAGGGCCAGGGCGTCTCGATAAATGTGGAAATCAGCGACGATCTCGACCGTACCCGAGCCCTCAAGGAACCATGCACTGACTGGTATCAGCCGGAAGAATGCCCCCGCTAGTCCCTGCCGGCCAACAATCTCTACGCCACGGCGGTGGTCTTACGTCCGTCATCGGGCTTGCACCCCACCAATTTGTGGCTACACCCTACCCATTTTAGGAGCATCATGCTTACAAAACGCTCTACGCGCTTCGCTCTCATCTCCTCCCTGGCTGCCGCAACAATGATTGTCGCGACGGGATGCAGCGGGTCGGCCCCAGCCGCCACCCCGTCCTCCAACGAAAAAGGCCTGATCGGCATCTCGATGCGCTTCATCGCCGGAAACTCCTGGCTAAGTACCATGTCCGACGGCGCCGTGAAGTCAGGCAAAGCCAAGGGTTACACCATGGAGGCGGTCGATGCGCAAGGAAGCGCGCAGACCCAGATCCAGCAGATGCGCACCTTCATCAACAAGGGAGCCAAGGCGATCATCATCGAACCCGTTGGTGACCGAAACGTAGCCAGCGGCATTGAAGCTGCAAAGGCTGCCGGCATCCCCGTCGTTGTCGTCAACGACAGGGTCTCCGAAGAGCTCGCCAAGCAGGTCGCCTGCAACGTTCACGACGACGGCGAGGCTACCGCAGCGCTCGTGGGCGAGAAGGCAGCCGCCGCAGCCGTGGCGAAGAAGGGCGAAAACTCCACCATCAACCTGTACATCCAGGCGTTGTTCCCTCAGGAACTCGTAACGGAGAGCCGGGAGAAGGGCTTCATGGCCGGCTGGGAGAAGTACATGGCCCAGCACCCGGGTGTGAAGACCAAGCGGATCCCTAACAACTACGGCGAAGCGCTGCCGGACAAGACGCTGGCCGCCATGCGGAACGTCCTCGCCGGCAACCCGGATATCGACGTCGTGTTCAACCAGACGGACGTCGTCATGCCCGCCGTTACCGAAGCACTCAAGGGCTCCGGGCTGATGGACCAGCAAGGCAACACCAAGGTCGTCATCGCCGGATTTGACGGCGGAATGGACGTGATCAAGAGCATGTCCACTAACCCGTCTTCACCTGTCGTGGCCGACGGCTTGAACCAGCCGGCCTTGCAGGCGGGTTACGCCGTGGATGAGGCGATCGCCGCCGTGGCCGGCAAACCGACCGGCAAGTGCAGCGGCTCACCTGCCACGCGTGTGCTCCCCGCTCTCGCTGTCACACCACAGGACGCGTCCAAGTACGTCACCGACAGCCTCGCCTTCGCCGGCGAAGAATAAGCAGGAGAAATCATGACTGCGCCCGCTGAGATTGCCTCACGGTCACTGATCGCAGTGGCCGGGGTGTCCAAGGCCTACCCCGGCACCCAGGCCCTGAGTAATATCGATCTGCACATCATGCCTGGAGAAATCCACGGCATTGCCGGGCAGAACGGTGCCGGGAAGTCCACGCTGGTAAGGATTCTGTCCGGAGTGGAAAAGCCTGACTCCGGAACAGTCCTCCTTGACGGGGTTCCGGTCAGTTTCGACAATCCACATGCGGCCCAGCGGGCGCGGATCATGACGGTGCATCAGGAATTGAGCCTGATGCCACACCTGTCCGTAGCCGAGAACATCTACGTCGGCGAGCTGCCCCGGACGGTGCTTGGAACTGTCGACTGGCGGGCGGTCCGGTCGCAGGCACGCGAACAGTTGCTCCGCCTCGGGTTCGATCTCGACGTCCGGGCCTCCGTCGGTTCCCTGCCGATCGCGCACCGGCAGGCAGTGGAAATCGCCAAGGCTGTCAGCGGCGACGCCCGGGTGCTGATTCTGGATGAACCGACCGCTACATTGCCCCGGCACGACGTCCGCCAGCTGTTTGACCTCCTCAACCAGCTGAAGAAACTTGGCATCGCCATCATCTACATCTCGCATCATTTCGACGAAATGTATGAGATCTGCGACAAAATCTCCGTGTTTCGTGATGGCAGGCGGGTGGCGGTCCATGAGGCCGACGCGAGCCGCCATGACCTGATCCTGCAAGCAATGCTGGGCGGAGTGAGCACGGAACAGTCGGCGAAACTGCAACTGGGTTCCAGCGAGACGCCCCGGCTGGGGGTGGGCCGAGCCACCGGAGAGGTGGCCCTGGCCGTCCGGGGGCTCCGGGATGGCCATGACCTGCATGGCATCGACTTGACGCTCCATCGCGGGGAGGTGCTGGGCGTCGCCGGCCTGTCCGGGAACGGTCAAAGCCAGCTGGCGGCGGCCCTGTTCGGGGCCGAGAAATCGACCCAGCAGAGTTTCGAGATTAACGGCCGGAAGCGGCACACAGCGGATCCCGCAGAATCGATCAGGCTCGGCCTCGGGCTGTTGCCGGAGGAACGCAAGACCCAAGGCCTGGCGCTGACGATGTCCGTGACCGAGAACATCACCATGGCCTCACTTGCGAAGTTTTCGCCCGGGTTCTTCCTAAACCGGGGCAGCGAACACAGGGCCGCCCTCCGCATGCGGGACGCGCTGGCCATAAAAGTGGCGTCCGTAGGGCAACCCGTCGGCAACCTCAGCGGCGGCAATCAGCAAAAGGTTGCCCTCGCCAAGTGGCTGGTCAGCGGCGTCAAGACGCTGATCATCGTGGAACCCACAAGAGGCGTGGACGTGGGTGCAAAGCTCGAAATCTATGAGCTTATCCGTCAGTTCGTGGAAGACGGCGGCAGCGTCATCGTGATCACCTCAGAAATCGATGAAGCGCTCATGTGCGACCGCGTGCTGATCCTCAGCCGTGGCCGGATCTCCGGGTCCGTGGACCGTGCCGAGATCGACGAACACGGCGAAGCCGCCGTCCTCAATCGATTCAACTGATCACCCAAGAACCAGTTCTAACAATGGAGTTGTAACTCGTGGCCCTCAATACCAGTCCAGTCACCCCGCCTCAGCCCCAGACCTCCGGTCTGTCCGCTGCCGTCAATGCCCTCCGGACATTCACCAACTCGCTTGGCTCCAAGGGATATCTCTTCGTGGTCGGAGCCCTTGTGCTGGCGGTGGGGAGCGTTCTTTCTCCCTATTTCATGACGTCCCGGAACCTGATAGCCGTGCTCATTACGGCATCGGTTGTCTCCGTGCTTGCCGTCGGCCAGTATCTGGTCATCGTCACCGGCGGCATTGATCTTTCCGTCGGGGCCGTAGCCGCACTATCCTCCGTCACTGTGGGGCTTGCCCTGCAGGCAGGCGTCTCTTGGCCATTGGCGCTGCTGCTGGCGCTGCTGGTCGCTGGCTTCGTGGGCGTCTTCAACGGTCTGATGATCGTTTATGGAGGAATTACCCCGTTCATCGTGACACTCGCGATGATGAGCATTGCCCGTGGAGTGGCGTACATCCTGCAGACCGGGCGCCAGGTGGCCATCGATGATCAGGGTTTCCTTTCCGCTTTTACCGCAGATTTGGGGCCGCTGCCTGCCCCTGTCGTCATCGCCATGATTGTCATGATCGTCTTGGCCGTGACCATGTCACAGACGCGCTACGGACGTCGCCTTTTCGCGATCGGCGGGAACCCCGACGCTGCACGGCTTTCGGGTCTTCCGATCAAGCGGGACATCGTGGGTGCCTACTTCTGTTCGTCTCTGCTGGCAGGGCTCGGCGGCGTCATGATCGCCGCCCAGTTGACGGAAGGCAGCGCAATTATCGGCGAAGGATACGAGCTGAACGCTATCGCGGCCGTAGTGGTAGGCGGCGCGTCACTGTTCGGTGGCACGGGAGACCCCATCAGCGCGGTGCTCGGCGGCCTGATCATCGCCGTGATTCTCAACATCATGGATCTGCTTGGAATCCAGGCCCAGCCGCAGCTGATCGTCAAAGGTGCAGTCATCCTCCTCGCAGTGCTGTTCACCAGCGGGGTGGGAAACAAGCTCCCTGGTGCGATACGAAAGCTCGTGTTCCAGAAGCGCTATACCGGGAAGGGTTCCGACCTCCCGTCCGAAGGAAAGGAAAAGGAGAAGATCGATGCCGCCAAGTAGCGATACAACCGTGACCCAGTGGCAGTTCCTCACGCAGGCAGAGGCCGAGACAATCGAGGCCGTCTGCGAACGTATCTTCCCGAACGACGACGGCAGGGCGGGTGCCCGCGATGCGCGCGTGATTGTCTTCATCGATCGGACCGCTGCGGACGAGGACGAAGCCTTGCGCCTGTGCTACCGAGAAGGCGTCCAGGCACTCAATGCCTTCAGTAACGACCTGTACGGGTCCCCGTTCGCCGAATTGTCCGGCGACGCCGCGGACAGCCTCCTGGAGCGGATTGAGAATGCTGAGTCCTCTTCCCACCCGGATGTGCCCCACCCGCTGGCGACCTTCTTCGCCCTTGTCTGGGAACACACCATCCAAGGCATGTTCTGTGACCCGAAGTACGGCGGAAACCACGACACACTCGGCTGGCAGCTGGTCGGCTTCCCCGGAGCGCAATGGGGCTACAACGCCGAACAGATGAAGCCCGGGTTCGACTCAACCATCATCCCCATCAAATCCCTGGAAGATCTACGCAACGAATTGAGGGGCGCGAATGCCTGAAAAAGCAGAGGCCATCGTCGTCGGCCTGGGCGCATCGGGCGGCATCATCGCTGAACAGCTGACCAAGGCCGGCGTGCGTGTCCTTGCCCTGGACAAGGGCCCGATGCACAGCAACGAGGAGTTCACCTTCAAGCATGACGAGGTCAAGTACTACTCCCGGGGCTCCCTCGTTCCCCAGCTGTCCACCGATCCGGTGACGTGGCGGCCGAATGAAGCGACCGAGGCCCAACTTCTGCCGTGGGCAGCCGGCGTCCGCGGCAACAGCGAACCGCTGCACCTGCCGCCGTCGATCGGCCCCGGCGGCGGAACGCTTCATTGGGGCGGTGCCTCCTGGCGCCACCGCGACTCCGACTTCCGTATGAAGTCACTCATCGAGGAACGCTTCGGGCCCGCGGCGCTGGACGGCGACTCCACCATGGTGGACTGGCCGGTGAGCTACGGCGATCTGGAGCCCTACTACGACAAGGTCGAATGGGAACTCGGCGTCTCCGGCCAGGCCGGGAACGTCAAGGGAATACACAATCCGGCAGGCAGCCCATTCGAATCTGACCGCCAGCGCGAGTACCCGATGCCGCCCTTGCGCCGGGCACCGGCCGACGACCGTTTCAGGGCCGCCTGTGAAAGACTTGGCTACCGCCCATTCCAGCAGCCCGCGGCCGTGGCCTCCACGGACTACAAGTCGCTGAAGGGCTGCGAATACTGCGGCTTCTGCCATGGGTTCCTGTGTCACGTCAACGCCAAGCAGTCCAGCCGTATCACCTCGGTGGAGATGGCGCTCCAGACCGGCAACCTCGAAATCCGCTCCTCCTCCCGCGTCTTCCGGTTGAACCGCGACGCGACAGGACGCAGAATCACCGGCGTCTCCTACTTCGACGCTGATGGCGTGGTGCACGACGTTGAATCGGACCTGGTGGTTGTCGCCTGCTACGCCCTCGAAAACAGCCGGCTGCTGCTCGCTTCCGGCATCAACGCCAACGGACAGGTGGGTCAGAACTTTATGACCCACAGCTTCGGCTGGTGCACACTGGTGTTGCCGGAGTTCAGCAACCCGTTCATGGCGCCCCTGGTGGCCGCCAGTGTGGTGGATGATCTCAATTGCGACGGTGTGCCGGAGAACGACGAAGGTGTTCTCTGGGGATCCGTCCTCACGAGCATCCCCGGAGACCTGCAGCCCATCGAGGCCGCACACAACCTGCCACCGGGCATGCGCCGCTGGGGCGGGGAATTCAAGGACTGGTTTTCCGAGAATTACCGCAAACTCATGGGCATCCACAACCAAATTCCGAGTTTCCCGACGAAACGGTACTACTGCGACCTGGACCCGGTGGTAAAAGACAAGTTCGGTCAGCCCGCGCTTCGAATCACCCACGACTGGTCCCAGCACGACGTTGCGGCGCTGAACTACTTCGAAAAAGTAAAGTGCAACATCGCCGACGAAATGGGCGCCACCCAGTTCTGGTCCGAACCCAACCCGCCGGCTTATCACCTTTCCACCCATGAAGTCGGCACCCACCGCATGGGAGAGAATCCCGCGGATTCCGTCGTGGACATTTACGGCGAGTCCCATGAATGCAAGGGTCTCTACGTGGTTGGAGGCGGGCAGTTCCCTACGTTGTCCGGCTACAACCCCACCCAGACCTTGCAGGCTCTCGCGTACCTGAGCGCCGACCGAATTCTGGAGAAGGTCTAGCACCTCCGGGTGATGCTTCTCCAGACCAGCAAGACCATCTGTAAACCGAACAGTCGGCCTGAATCCAGGTCGACTGCAGTGAAGAAAAAGAAAGAGAAGAAACCAATGGTTGACCCGTATTCCATCGTGGCCCTGTCCAACGTCGTCCACACGATCAAGAAGCGCGAAGACGCGATCGAAAACACGAAGCGCATCTGCGATTTCATGGACCCGGCCGTCATGGTCGCCGGCACCGACGGCGCACCCGTGAAGCTGGTAGTCCTGCCCGAGATGGCGATCCAGGGCATGCTGCCGGACTTCAAGGCCGGCAACAAGGAGGCCCACGAAGCGTTCGCCATGACGATCCCCGGACCCGAAACCGACATCCTGGGCCAGAAAGCCCGCCAGCTTAACACCTACATCGCCGGTGAGCTGTATCTGGTCAAGGACGAGGACTTCCCGGGCCACCTGTTCAACGTGGCGTTCATCATCGATCCCAACGGTGAAGTCATTTACAAGCGCTACAAGTCCACATCCGACGCCTACGAAGGGGGCGCGCTGGGCACCACGAACCCGCACGACATCTGGGACGAGTTCGTAGAAAAGCGCGGCAACGGCAGCGTGCTGGACGCGTTCTTCCCGGTGGCCAGGACCGAGATCGGCAATATCGGCTACATCATCTGCCACGAAGGCGCCTACCCGGAGACCTCTCGTGGCCTGGCGATGAACGGTGCCGAGATCATCATTCGTGGCACGCTGATCGAACCGCAGGTGGGCGCCGGAATGTGGGACCTGCAGAACCGCGCCCATGCCATGTTCAACCAGGTCGTCGTCGTCGCTCCGAACCTCGGCCCGCAGCGCAACGACGACGGCAGCCTGTTCGATCTGTTCGGCGGCCAGTCAATGATCGTGGACCACAAGGGTAACGTGCTGGTGAAGCAGGCTGGCGTCAGCGGCGGCGACTCGTTCGTGAGCTCCGTCATCGACCTCGAGGCCCTGCGCCGCTCACGCAGCGCCAACGGCGTCACCAACTGGTTCAAGGACCTGCGCACCGAAATGTACGCCGGCATCTACGAGCAGCCGATCTACGAAAAGAACCAGTACCTGACGGCACCCCCCACTGAAGGCTGGCTGGCCCGCGAGGAGAAGCGCCGCGCAGGCAACATCGACAAGCTCATCGAACGCGGCCTGCTGGTCCCGCCGTCGGGCAGCTCCCTCTAGGAGAGCGTCCGTCTGGTCCACTGACGGATAATGCGGGCGCCCCGGTCACCGGGCCCGGGCGCCCGCACACCCTTTACCATCGTCGTCCTCCGAAATCATCCGGAGCACCTGAAAGCGAGCCGCATGTACGCCACCATCCTCCGCACCCCCGGCCCCATCGAAAGCAACCCGCTGGACTACGTCGAAGTCCCCGAACCGACACCTGGCCCCGGCGAAGTATCGGTCGAGGTATTGGCTTGCGGAGTATGCCGTTCCAATCTCCACATGATCGAAGGGGACTGGCTACCAGGAACCCCGACCAGCTTGCCCATCATCCCGGGCCACGAGGTGGTCGGCAGGGTCAAGGAGCTCGGCGCCGGCGTCACCAACCTGACCGTAGGTGACCGGATCGGCGTCCAGCCTATTTGGTCCACGTGCGGTCTCTGCGGACATTGCCTGACAGGGAACGAGCAGCGCTGCCGTGCACGCCAGATCACCGGTGAAACGCGCCACGGCGGCTATGCCGAAGTCATGCTGGCCAACGCGGCCTACGCCTACAAAATACCTGACGGGCTCTCCGACGCCGAAGCGGCCCCGTTGCTGTGCCCTGGCATAACCGCACACGGTTCAGTCAAAAAAGCGCAATTGTCCCCGGGCCAGAAAGTGGGCATCTTCGGCGTCGGCGGCGTCGGTCACATGGTCCTACAAATGGCCGCCCTCACCGGGGCCGACGTTTACGCCGTCTCCAGGAGTGGAGCCCACCGTGACTTGGCTGAAGAGCTGGGTGCGACAGCGTCGTATGTCCCGGCCGGGCATGAAGGCGGCCCGGTGCTGCCGGACGCCTCGCTGGACGCTGCCATTGTCTTCGCGCCATCGGATCATGCCGTTGCCGATGCCATCCGCGTGGTCAGGCCAGGCGGACGCGTGGTTCTCGGGGTGGCCCAGTCGGTAGGGCCCCTGGACATTGGGGACGAAAAGACAGTGGTCGGCTCCGTGCTGGGCAGCCGCTGGGAGATGTCCGAGGTGCTGGGGCTGGCCTCCGACGGAAAACTACGCTCCGTGCACGAGGACTTTCCTCTAAGCGAAGCCAACCTCGCGCTGTCGCGGTTGAAGTCCGGTGACCTTCTGGCTCGGGCCGTTCTGATTCCGGGCGCATGAACACCAACGCCAAAGTGCAACCGCACCGGTTTCTCATCGTCGGACGCGGCTGGCGCGCCGACTTCTACTTCCGCATCGCCCGGCAACTGCCGGAACTTTTCACCTGCGTGGGCGCGGTCACGCGGACCGCCGAGGGCGGAGCGGAGATCGAGCTGCAGTGGCAGTTGCCGACTTTCCGCACCATCGATGAGGCTGTCCAGCTTTTGCGGCCGGACGTAGCAGTGACCTGTGTTCCGCGGGAAGCTAACCTGGACGTACTGCGGACCTTGGTCGCGCTGGGCATCCCCGTCCTGACCGAGACCCCGCCCGCGATTGACGTTTTCTCGATGACTGAGTTGTGGAACGACGTCGGCCACACAGGACTCGTTCAGGTAGCTGAACAGCACCCGTACCTGCCTACAATTGCCGGTGTCCGATGCCTGATCGAAGACGGTGCGTTCGGCGAGGTTAGTTCTGCGTCCGTCTCCTGGACCCATGATTATCATGCCATTGCCATCCTCCGGGCGCTCATGGACACGGGCAGCGATCCCGTACGTGTCCTCGCAAGCGCCCAGGATGTTCCCATCATGGCCGGGCCGGACCGAACCGGATGGCCCGAAAACCAGAATCTTGGGACCGAACACCAGACGCTCGCCATTCTCCGTTTTGGCAGCAAGACGGGCTTCTACGATTTCACCGATACCCAGTGGTTCAATCCACTGCGTAGGCGGCAGATCCAGGTTCGCGGCAGCCACGCCGAACTGGTGAGCGACCAGCTCACGTGGCTAGCGGACGACGGCGCACCTGTCAGCGCCCCGATCGTGCGCCGTCAACTCGGCATCGACGGCAACCTGGAGGGGGCCGACCTGGACACCCTGAGCGTCGGGGGCCGGGTCATCTACCGCAACCCGTTCCCGGGCGCGCGGCTCTCGGACGAGGAGATCGCCATTGCCGTATGCCTGCTGAACACACTTCCAGAAAATCGTTCCGAGGGATACTCCCTTGCTGACGGCTGCCAGGACCACTATCTCTCCCTTCTGATACATGAAGCTGCTGGATCGGAAGGGAGCACCAACTCCAGGCTTCAACCTTGGTCAAACGCGCAGCACTGCGCGGAGACTCTGTCCTGACCGTAAAACTACGACTTTTGATACAACCCATGGTCGTACACAACAGATAAGCAAAGGAAAAAGCATGGAAAACCGAGCTCTTGGCCGTACCGGGCTGTCAGTCTCGCCCGTTTGCGTGGGAACGAGCGCCCTGGGCAGCCATCCCACTCAGTACGGTTACGAAGTCAGCACTGATACCGCCGTGGCGACCATCCGCAAAGTCATGGAAGGTCCATTCAATTTCGTCGACACGTCCAACGAATACGGCCACGGGGGCGACAGCGAACGCCGGATCGGCCAGGCACTCGCGGAAGCGGGCGGCCTGCCGGAGGGCTTCGTCGTGGCCACCAAGGTAGACCCGATCGTCGGGACCAGGGACTTCTCGGGAGACCGTGTCCGCCGGTCCGTGGAGGAAAGCCTTCAACGGCTCGGCCTGGACCGTCTTCAGCTCGTCTACTTCCACGATCCCGAAAAGATCACCTTCGAAGAAGGCACCGCGGCCGGGGGTCCCCTCGAGGCCCTCATTGAACTGAGGGACCAGGGCGTGATCGAACACCTCGGCGTCGCCGGCGGCCCCATCGACCTTGAGCTGAAGTATCTGGCAACCGACGCCTTCGACGTCGTCATCAGCCACAACAGATACACCCTTGTGGACCAAACAGCCGAACCGCTCATTCAGGACGCAGCCTCCCGGGGCGTCGCGTTCGTCAACGCCGCACCGTTTGGTGGCGGAATGCTCGTCAAAGGCCCCGACACCGTTCCCAACTACTGCTACGGACCGGCCAGCCAGGCCATCATCGAGCGGGTGCGAAAGATGCAGAAGCTTTGTGAGACGTACTCGGTGCCTCTGGCCGCCGCCGCCCTTCAGTTCTCCACCCGCGATCTCCGTGTAGCATCCACCATCGTCGGCATGTCCGAACCCGGCCGCGTCGACCAAACAGCACGTCTGGCCGAATGGGACATTCCGGCTGAACTCTGGTCCCGGCTCCTTCCCCTGGCCGCTGCCGGTACGGGAGAACTGGGCTAGCTACAGGTCGTGAGTTCGACGTTTCCGCCATCGATTTGATGTGTTAGGTAGATCCGCATACGCAATTATTTCGGAGTTTCCGAATTAGACAATACGCGTACGGGTTTCAGGACATGTTCCTCCCGAATGGCGCCGGCTGAAACCATCGCAGCCCTGAGATTCAGCAATAGGAATAAACAGGATCAGGACCGGAAGCTAGTCTGCTTTTGGTCCTGATGCTATTAAATTGAGCCCGCGTTTCAAGATCGAAGTCGGGGATCTTGAGTGCGGTTCGGGCTGGACACAAGATAATCTGTTCTCCAGGTGAGTTCCACGGAAAAACAAAACACCTTGAAAGCGTTGACCACCGTCTTCACGGAGCGGTACCACCGGACTCCCCTACTGCCTCCGAATTCAGCCCCCCGTGGCGACAACCCCCGCGGCAGCCGTGCGGAGCTGACGAGACTCCGGGCTTGCTTTCCTCACGGGTCCGGCTGCAAGCCGATAGGCTTGATTATGTCAAGCTGGTTGCCGAGGCAACAGAAGTTGCCGCATATTGACCTGATTTGCGCAGCAGCGTGTTGCGCGATTGGCAGATCATCGCGATGAACGCCCAGTTCAAGAAGATCCGCGGGATGGCGCTAACGCGCCAAAATTCTCGCGCTCACTGCAGAACTCGAGACCGTCTCCCGACACAAAGCCGGTACCTCAGTCAAAATGTCGATGCCGACCGCCCGTTCGTGCACAAGATCCACAATGTTCCTCCTCTTGGCTCGAATCCAGAGCGTCCGCCATGGGAAAGACAGGAATGAATCAGGAATCTATTACTCGTGCTCGAAGCAACATTCCACGGTTCCCGTGGAGGTCCTTCTCATCCCGCTATGGGGCGGGCAAAAGCACCAAGGCGGATCCGGCGTTTACCGTGACGGACGTATCCATCGTTCGCTTCGAACTCGAACTTAGCCACAGCCTACGGTGACATGTGGGGATATTTTCGACGGGCACGGAGCGGCAGCGCCGCTCAGCCGCCGATGGACAGTTTTCATGGCCGCTAACAACAATCCGCCGATGGGGTCGGGTTCTGGCTCCCATCCCAGATCGGCGCGGATTCGGGCTCGAGCAGGTCAGAGTGCAGGCCTTGCTGCCGGTATGTTCCGTTTGGTCCTGTTCGGGGGCCCTGTTGTCGGCCTGGCCGGGCGCGTTTCCAGCCTGCAGCGGGTGCCGCGTGGACGGGGCCGAAAGCTGCTCCCATGGGGCCTGCCAGGGTGCCATCCAAACCTGTCGGTATCAGTGCGCCAATCAGGACGGAGCATTCGTTCGGTAGCTGCTCTCGAGAACGTCGGTGATGAACATGTACCCGGGAGCGTGGCTGATGGCGAACTCTGGCTTGGAAGCCATGACCGCGCTCTGCGGCGTTACGCCGCAGGCCCAAAAGACCGGAACCTCGCCCGGGCGTATCTCCACTGAATCACCGAAGTCCGGGCGGTCGATGTCCAGAATGCCGATCTTATCCGGAGAACCGACATGGATGGGTGCGCCGTGTACTTGCGGCACCTCACCCGTGATGCGCGTTGCCGTCGCAACCAATTCCGGCAGCATCGGGCGCATTGAAACTACCATTGGGCCGTGTATCCGCCCGGCCGGGGTACATTCAATGGTGGTGCGGTACATCGGAACGTTCCGACCCATCTCGACATGACGCAGGGGGATGCCTTCCTTAACCAACGCAGCCTCGAAGGTGAAGCTGCAACCGATGAGGATCCCGACCAGGTCATCGCGCCAGACGGAAGTGACGTCATCGGTCTCCCCAGTCAGCTCGCCGTTCTGCCAGACCCGGTAGGCGGGAATGTCGGTGCGGATGTCGGAGCCAGCAGCCAGTGCGCTAGCAACTTCACCCGGCTGGATGACGTCAATTACCGGACAGGCCTGGGCATTGAGTGCACAGAACTCCAATACTTCTTCGGCGTAGTCAGCGGGGACCGCGATTAAGTTGGCTTGAGTGAAACCGTCGCTCCATCCGGCCGTGGGGGTGACTAGCCCCGTGCGAAATTTTCCGCGGGCTTTTGAGGGCGCCATGCGCGCGGGGAGGTTGGTCATGCTGCGAGTACCTTCGTTCCGTAGAGAGTTATTGTGCCATCTTCTGTGGTTAGCAGTCCTGTATGATCCACCTTCGATACCTGAAACGGCAGGTACTCACCCCAGGAGTCTCGAATAAAACTTTCGTACCCGCGAGACGTGCCTGAGGGCCATCCGTAGCACCACCAAAGGGTGCCCTCAGCGGGGACGATGATCTCACTGGATATCGTTCCGCTGTCCTTGCCGTGAGCATCGACGGTCCGCGCCTCCTGGCTGTTGGCGTCTTCCTGGTCACTATTTTGGGCTAGGGCCGAATGCAGGACTTGACGGACATCCTGTACTTCGAGGAGCGGCGTAAACTGCACGACGGCGGCCTGGCCGAGGCGTTCTTTGGAAAAGCTCTCTCCCACCCAAGCGTCATCGTCGGGCTCCTGTCCCGCGAACCAGGAATTGGTGCAGGCGATGTTTTGCCCGGGTTCAATTGTTCTCCGGGTCGAGCGTTGACCATTGATGGTGACCACAACAACCCCCTTGCCATCGGCTATCAGATAGTTGCCGTCGTTTAGTCGCGAAGCCCGCTGTTGCAGCAATGAAACGAATTCCTCCGCCGAAGCCGCCTGGCCCAGTGCATCGCGGGTTCCCCGCCGGTCTACTAGCTTCCTGTACCCATTGGATTCCGACTTTGATGCGGGCACGAAGGAATAAGTGAAAGCGACTCCACGCGCGTTCAGGCCCCTGGTCATCACCGAATTCCAAGGGACCGCCTCAGCGGCCCTGTAGGTGGTCACTTCCGTGCCGATGAATGGATAGGCACCTTCGGTTGATGCCAAGACCCGGCTGCCAACGAGATACGGATTATCGCTGTTGCTGCCTAGTACCGGTCCGGCCGTGGATTGTGCGGCAAGGAGGGTGCACATTCGAGTTACCTGCTTTCAGCGCACGCGGCCCGGCAGTGCCGGGACGGTGACGGTGGGAAGTTCCCCGATTCGGGTGGGGTCGGGCATCGCATCGAGAAGGGCCTGCGAATACGGATTTCGCGGTTTGCGGTAGAACTCTTCGGCGGGAGTCGCTTCCATCAGCCGTCCCTTGTACATCGTTATTACCGTGTCGGTCATGTCCCTCACCAGCGCGAGGTCGTGGGACACCATGATCAGGGTGAGGTTGTTTTCGCCTACGAGTTCCTGGAACAGACCCATGATGCGTTGCTGGTTGGTGACGTCCAGCGCGCTGACCGGCTCATCCGCGACAAGGATCTCCGGATTCGTCGCCAGCGCCCGCGCGATGGCGACGCGCTGGCGCTGGCCTCCGGAAAGATGGGTGGTGCGGAGTCCGAGAATGGTCCGCGGGAGGTGCACTCGATCGCACAGCTCGAGGACCGCAGACGGCGAAGCCTTCCGGTCTGCGACGCCCAGTGCCTCGAGGAGGAGCTCTTCGGCCGTGTTGCGGGGGTCCAGACTTCGGCTGGCATCCTGAAATACCAGCTGGACTTTACGCCGGAACTCCCGTTCTGACGCCGGATTAAGCCTCGCCATGTCTTGACCTGCTACGGTGACGCGGCCAGCTGTCGGTTTTTCGAGGCCTACCAGCAGACGCGTCAATGTTGACTTGCCTGATCCGGATTCGCCGACAATAGAGGTGGTGCTGCCGCGCGGGATCTCAAAACTGACGTCACTCAGGGCGTGAACAACTGCTCCTCGGCCGAAAATACCCCGAGTGCCGTACCGCTGGCTGGCGCCTTGAACGGAAATGGCAGCGGGTTCATTCGTCCGGGCTACATTGAGGGGAGCGCGCAGAACGTGCGGCGACGAAAGGCGTGGCGAGGCATTGAGCAGCTCGATCGAGTAGGGGTGCTGCGGGTTCTCCAGTACCGGTGCAACGTCGCCCGATTCGACGATGAGCCCATTCTCCATGACGCTGACCTCGTCACAGAGTCCCGCCACGACGCCGAGGTTGTGCGTAACGAAGACAATACCGAGACCATCGTCGGCTAGCTGGCGCAGGAGACGGAGTACTCCTGCCTGAACGGTAGGATCCAGGGCGGTTGTAGGCTCGTCAGCGATCAGGAGACTGGGACGGTTGGCAAGTGCGAGGGCGATCATTGCCCGTTGGCGCATGCCACCGGACAACTGGTGCGGAAACCGGTTTGCCACCTTCTCTGGCTCAGGCAGTCGCGCCTGACCCAGCACCTCGAGCACCCTGGCCCGTGCGGATTCCTTGCGAACGCCATGATCCTGCAAGGAGTGGAAGATCTGCTTGCCTACGGTGAGCATCGGGTGGAAGCCGCTCAGCGGATCCTGCAGCACCATTGATACGACGGAGCCTCGGAGGCGGCGCTGTTCATTCGGGGCGAGATCCAGGATCGGTTGCCCCGCGACAAAGACCTCTCCACCCGTGCGCTCGATGCCCTGCGGCAGCATCCCGAGGCAACTCAGCCCGGTAAGCGTTTTGCCGCTGCCAGACTCACCGACAAGTCCCAGCACTCGACCGGGGGCGACCGAAAGTGAAACTCCCTTGACCAGGTCCCGGGCTCCCTGGGAGGCAGTTAGTCGGAGATCCTCGATTCTCAACACGTACCTGCCCAGGTCCTCCCCCATTGGAGTGTGGAACTTGGTCATGATGTCCTCTCGGTTTGTCCGGTGGAAAGGGTGATTTCTTCGTTGGCAGCCGAACGTAGCCCAGCACCGGCGAGCCATTCCCTGACGGCCTCGCCGGTCAAGGCAAAGGAGACCACTGACAGGCACAGCACCAGACCCGGCATGAGGCTAATCCACCACTGGCCTGTGGCGACATAGTTGGCTCCCATGGAGATCACATAGCCCCATTCGGGTGTAGGGGGACGGACACCGGCCCCTAGGAAGCTCAGTGCGGCGGTGAGGAGTACGGAGACACCCAGGCTGACCGAGATATTCGCCACTGCGCTGTCAACGGAATTGGGGAGGGCATGCCGCGTAAGTGTACGGATCGTTCCGAGGCCCAATATACGGCAGGATGCCACGAGGCCTCCCTGCACTACTGAATGCAGGGAGGAGCGGATCAGCCGGGCGAAAATCGGGGTGGTCACAAAGATAACTGCAGTAATCACGGCACCGGTTCCGCGACCAAAAATCGCCGTTAGTGCCAACGCAAAGACGGTGACTGGAATCGACTGGAAAACATCGAGGGCAGCATCGACGATCCGGGCGAGTACCCTCCAGATCCGGCCGCCAGCGGCGGAAAAACCACTGATAGAACCGAGCAGGAGTCCGAGTACGAACGAAGCGCCGACGCCAAGCAGGGCGATCGAGAGGTCCGTACGGAAGGCCGCGATGACGACTGAGAAGATGTCGAGACCAGATGCGTCGGTTCCGAAGGGGTGCGTGAAGCTGGGTTCCTGGAGGACATCCACCGTGGGCTTTTCCGGGTCGTAGGGAGCGATCCAGGGACCGATGACGGCAAAGACGACGGAGATGAAGCTGCCAACCACGCCTACCTTTCCCGCAAGTGTGGTGGGTATCAGGCTTTTCATGCTTTCCTCAATTGCGGATCGATTGCGGCGTGTAGAAGGTCGTTGGCGAGGTACACCATGGCTGTAAACAGTCCGGCAATGAGAACGAAGCCCTGCACGCCCACGTAGTCGGAGCGGGTCACAGCTGCCACTGCATACTGTCCTACACCGCCCCAGGAGAAGACCGTTTCGACGAGGACGGCTCCGCCGACGAGAAACACGGTGGTGGAGGCCAGCGTCGTGACCATAGTTGGCGAGGTGAAACGCAGAATGTACCGAACACGTCGCCACGGAGAGATACCCCAGGAATCGGCGAAGCGGGCGAAATCCGAGCCGTTGACTTTCTCGGTCACTGCGGACATGATCCGGATGACAGGTGCCAGGTAGACAAAGATCAACGTGATGCAGGGCAAAATGAGATGTGCTATTGCGTTTGCGACAGCTGGTGGATCGCCGGCGATGGCGGCGTCGATCAGTCCGACGTTCGTTACCGGAGGGACGGTAATCCTCGCGTCCAGTTGGCCGCTCGGCGATGCGCCGATTCCGAGCTGCACGTAGAGTAGGGAGACCAGGCTGAGGCCAACCCAAAAATCGGGGACGACGCCAGCGAGAAACCCGTATCCATTGACGACCTTGCGGGCGAGTCCGTGTGGCCGCCAGAGCAGCCACCCGACCAGCACTAGCGCCAGCAGGATGATCATGAGTAGGGAGAAGAACATCAGGAGCAGAGTTGCGGGCGCCCTCTGCACGAGGTCCTGGACGACGGGGCTGTTGGTTTGGATGGAGGTGCCCCAGTCCCCCCGGAGGACACCGGAGACGTAGTGCCAGAACTGGACCCACAGAGGCTGGTCCAGTCCCATCGACTGGCGAATTCGCTCCACCTGCTCGGCTGTTGCCTGACCCCCGGCGAGGGCATAGGCAGGATCGCCGGGTATCAGTCGAGTGAGGAAAAAAACAAGGAGGAGCAAGCCAAAGAGCTGGACGGGTAGTAGGGAAAGACGTCGGAGGAGGAAACGGCCCAAGACGCGGCCCTACTTCACGAGCTTGAGATCGGCGAACCGGACCCCATTATTCGGATACCACGTGACGTTGGAGACGCGCTTTGAGTGCGCGACGTGCCATCCGGGGTTGGCTAGGAGCACCCAGGGCTGCTCCTGCATCCAGATTTGCTGGGCGCGGCCAGCCTTCAGGTTACGGGCGGATGGCTCTGGTTCAACCAGCATCTCTTCGATGAGCGTGTCGAACTCTGCGTTCTTCCAGGACCCGACGTTGAGGTAAGAAGTGGACTTCCAGTAGACACCGAGGGCATAGGCGGGGTCAGCGACGAAGGGCCAGAATGCGGCGAGATAGGCTTGACCCCCGCGCTTGTACAGTTTGTCGAAGTAGCTCGACGCCGGCAATCCTTCGAGCAGCACGTTGATGCCGATTTGCTTGAGGGCGGACGCAACGATGGGCGCTATCAGCGGATCTTCGTAGTTGTCGTTGGAAAAGGTCAACGTCAAGTTGAATCCGGACGCGCCGGCCTCCGCCATTAGGCTCTTGGCCTTGTCGAGGTTGGTCTTGTACTCGTTATACTTGGCGGTGTGGCCCGGGTAGTCCTCCGGAAGGGGGCTGTTCAAGCCCGTTGCCGTGCCTAGGTACACGCTGCTCAGGATGTCGGCGTAAGGCAGGGCGTAGGCGATTGCCTGGCGGATCCGGGGATCCTTCAAGTTCGGGTCGAGCGCATTGAGCGGCATCACTTGGATCTTGTTCGACTTATAGGACGTGACGGTGAGCCCCGCCTTCTTGGCCGACTGCAGCTGGCTCGGGCTGAGGTTCATGGCGATGTCCGCTTCGCCGGACTGCAGCAACGCGAGCCGGTTCGCACTGGTCGGCACAGAGCGCCATACGACCTTGTCGAAGTCAGGCCTTGTCAAGGAATGCGGGTTGACGGAGAGCGTGACCGTTTGGCCTTCTTGGAAAGCCGAAACGGTGTAAGCGCCGAAGCCGGCGGTGTTCTTGCCGAGCCAACCCTGCGCCCACGGATCGTCGGAGGTGGCGTGCTGCTTTGCGGCAACGGAGTCAAAGAGTCCTGCATACAGCTTGGCTGCGTCGACCTTAAAGAAAATGCTATTCGGCTTATCGAGGGCGAACCTGACTGTGCGCTCGTCCAGGGCGACCACTTGGTCAGCACTTGTGATTCCCATCGAGTTGGCCATGAACAGGCCGGTCTGCTTGAGGGCGAAGTTGCGTCGAAAGGACCAGACGACGTCGGCAGACGTCAACTTGTTGCCCAAATTCGAGACGATGTCGTCCCTGAGAGTAATGGTGATGGTTCGCTGATCAGCCGAGACGTCGATTGTCTCGGCAAATCCATTCTCGAGGCCGCCTTTTATTCCACTCGCAAGGATATCCGCGATGGAGGTGCCATTGACCTGCGTCTTGCCGAACGCCACGATGTCACCGCCATAGGTGTTTCCGACTATGTTTTCACCGGCCACGTTCGCACCGGCAGCACTGTCGGTATCAAAGTTGGCCGGGAAATCGGAGCCGACATATACAAGAGTGGAACTGGAGCCGCCGCCCGCCGTAGCCCCGCGCGACGAACAGGAAGCGAATAACGGAGTCGCGCCAGCCAGAACACTCAGTGCAAGGAAGCCGCGCCTCGATAAATTAGTAGCCATTAGATCCATCCTCAGGATTTTGGGAGAGGGGACATTGCCAGACGGAAGCGGAAGCTGTCGTCTTTTTGCCCCATATTTTTCTGAACCCGTAACCGGAAGCGGCTGTTGTGGTTCTGTCGTTTTCCACGCCAACAGTGACACGCACCACCTGGCTTTATCAGTCAGCCAGCAAAAGTCTGCACCGTTTGACGCTATTGGCGATGGAATGCGCACCGAAGTTGCACTTTATGATGCTGTGGGCATCGAGGAGTGGACGGGAACGATTGGGCACCTAACACTGAGTGGAGATTAGGTCCCCCCGGGTCCTGTGAGCCTGATGCGTCAAGTCCTCAGTCTCACTATTCACCTCTTTCGAGCCCCGAAATGGAGAGACATGGACAACGGCGGCCCCGGCGAACTTTTGCACATCATGCGGGACGGACGCCCGCGATCCAGGGCAGACCTGGCTGGGATGACTGGCTTGGGTCGAGCTGCCATCAGTTCTCGCCTCGAGGCTCTCTTGGAACTCGGGCTAGTTGTACCCGTGTCGGATGCGGCTTCCACCGGAGGCCGCCCCTCGGCGCGACTAGCCTTCAATCCCGGTGCAAAGCTGGCCGCTGCCGCCGAGGTCGGCGCCACACACGCGACGGTGGCGCTCACGGACCTGTCGGGACGGATTCTCCTGGAAACCACTGAACGACTTGAGATTTCATGCGGACCGGAAGCTGTTCTGGACTGGCTGGCGATGACTCTGCAGGGTCATTTGAAAACGTTAAGGCGCCCAACAACGGACATCATCGCTGTCGGCATCGGGCTACCCGGTCCGGTAGAACACTCCACCGGAAAGCCGACCAGCCCGCCCATCATGCCGGGATGGGACGGATTCGATGTCCCCGCTTACGTTCAGCAGACCTTTGACGTTCCCGTACTGGTGGATAACGATGTCAATCTCATGGCCCTCGGCGAGCGGGCGATCCGCTGGCCCAATGAGGACAACATGATCTTCCTTAAAGTCGCCACCGGTATCGGCTCGGGCGTTATTAGCGGAGGCATATTGCAGCGAGGCGCGGCAGGAGTCGCTGGAGACGTCGGCCATATTGCTATTTCCAGGGCGGCAGGAATTCAATGCCGCTGTGGCAAGACTGCCTGCCTGGAGGCCATAGCAGGCGCCCCGGCCGTCGCCGCACAGCTCCGCGAAAACGGACCCGAGGCCACCACAGGGAACGACGTCGTCTCACTCGTTCGTTCCGGCGATTTGGCTGCCATTCAAGCCGTCCGGCAGGCCGGCCGCGACATCGGAGAAATGCTCAACATGTGCGTGAGCTTCATCAACCCCTCCCTGATTGTCGTCGGCGGATCGCTTGCACAATCCGGAGAACACCTGATCGCCGGGATCCGCGAAACGGTCTATGCACGCTCAACGCCGTTAGCGACCCAGCACCTGAACATCACCCAATCGGAAACCGGGCCCGAAGCCGGAGTGGTTGGGGCGAGCATCCTGGCCGTCGAACATGCCCTCGCCCCTCACCGAGTCAATGACCTCGCAACCAGGCAGCATCCCGGCGGACACGAAGATACTGACGGTCTCCAGAAAGTTGAGGACGTCGCGCGGACATCCCAGCCGCTCCGTGACGTGACGGCCACACAGTTGGAGGACGCATTTCCTTGATCGCGTCTCCGAATGAAGATGCGAAAGGCAGCCGCGCCAGGGTGTAAAGCGATTGGGTCGTATCTCCCAGCACCCGCCCTCTTCAAGGGCATGCTCACCGAGACCTTGCGGCGCCAATACTCGTCGTGCGGGGTGGCCGATACCAAACCCATCAACGCACCAATCAAAGCTGCAACAGGTAAAATAGGGCTAACAGCTGAGGCCCTTTCGGCCAGTCTTATGAGCCCCCGCAACCGCTTCCTGAAGACGTGGCAACTTCCAGGGCCACAATGACGGTTCAGCTGGCGAAGGAGGATCGCATGCCTCAGTCTGCGACCGGGAACAGCGGCCGTCTGCGACGATATGCAGTGCCGGAGGGGCTCAATCCCGAACAGAGGTTCGAACATTGGCGAGCATGGTACGGCAATGCCGTGGAAACCCCCATGCGGTTGGAAAAGTCGGCACGTCAGACTCCTGTGTCCTTCAATCCTGCAGCCATTAATCTAAACGGGCCGGGCTTCAGCCTCATAGAAATGTTCAACGGCCCCGCATTGGGCTCGTGGGCGCCGAATCCCGACACCACGGATCTGCGCCTGGCCTACTTCCGCAAGGCTCCGGGGCTAACCCTCGCTCTCAACGGGGTGCCTGAGCCAGTATCACCGGGCTCCGTCAGGTTCATCGATACCTCGCTGGGCGGAAGTTTTGATGCTCCCGACGGTTTTCACGCCTTGCAGCTCAACATCGACCGCAGCAGCCTGAATGTGAGCGAGGCCCAACTGCGCTCCCTGCTTCGCCTGCCTGACCTCGCAAGGCACCCAATTGTGGGCACCTTCGTGATCCCTGCGCTGATGTCCTGGAAGCGGCCGGGCATCGACCGGGAGACATCGGGAACCGCAGACATCCTCCGATCCATGATGGCAACCCTGGTGGGTTCCCTGCTCGAAACGCCGGTCGACGATGAGGCGCAGAAACCGGCCCTAAGTCGGGCTGTGAAGAAATACCTTGATGCCAGCTATGACAACCCCGATCTGGACGTGGCGATGATCGCCGAAAGGTTCAACCTCTCCCGTCGCTCTCTGTTCTACTTTTTCGAGAATGAAGAACTCCACTTGGGAGAGCGTATACGCGCATTGAGAACGCGCAAGGCCCTCGAGCTCCTCCTTCAGGCCGGCGCCCAAAGGATCACCTACTCCGAAATAGCGACATCGTGCGGATTCAGCAACATGCAAAGCCTGCGCCGTGCAGTAAAAGAATTCACAGGGATGAATGTGAGGGAGATCCATCGCTCCGAGACCGTCGTTCGTGACGCACTGCAGCAACTGCGGGGGTCACTGACCCCCTAACGCCTAACCACGATGGGGAAGCGTCAATAGACGACATCCCGGGCCCTCGTCAAAACCGCGTTCGACCTATCGGCGAAGTCATGTCCAACGTTGACCCGTCTCGTAGCACTGCTTGATGACAGTAACAGCAACAGCCGCTTGGGAGACAAGGCAGCAAGACACAAGGGGTGAGACTTCCGAGGACCGTTAGTGCTTCATTGAGCAGGTCCTGCAACCCGCCGCGTGCGCGACTGGTGTCCCTTGCAGCTGAGTGAGCGTCAGCTTGAAGCACACTCCAACCTGACGTCAGGCACCACCCGGAGCGGCTGTCAGAATAGGATCTGAAGTTCCTTTTCTAGACATACCTTTTGGAAAGTCATAGGTTTCATCCTGACAGCTTCGGTAGGGGTGACTTCGGTGGCGGGTCAACGAATCGGGTATACGAGGGTCAGCACGCTGGACCGGAATGAATCGCGGCAGCTCGACGGCCAAGCTCTGGATCGGATTTTCAGCGACAAGGCCCCGGGCCGGGACACACTTCGACCCCCACTGGCTGTGCTGCTGCGCTGCGCGTGTGACGTCCATGATGTCGCGCTTGTTCGACGAGGCGACCACCGCACCGGCTCGCGCTTGCGGTGCGGAACCCCGGAACTGGAATGTCGGAACCGCCCGATAGTGTGGAGCAATGGCTACAAAGACTTCCCGGGCCGCCAAGGCCCCGGGCTATAAATGCGCGGAATGCGGCTGGACGACGGTCAAGTGGGTGGGACGCTGCGGCGAGTGCCAGGCGTGGGGAACCGTTGAGGAAACCGGCACCGCGGTTGCGCGTACGACGGCGGCCACCACAGTTTTGGAGCCGGCCCGCCCTATCGCTGAGGTGGACGCCACGACGGCGGCCTTCCTGCCGACAGGCGTGGACGAGCTTGACCGCGTCCTGGGCGGCGGCGTGGTGCCCGGTGCCGTCATCCTGCTGGCCGGGGAACCCGGCGTCGGGAAATCCACGTTGCTGCTGGACGTCGCGGCCAAGTTCGCCCGGACCGGCCAGAGCGTCCTGTACGTCACGGGCGAGGAATCCGCCGCCCAGGTGAAACTGCGGGCCGAACGCATCGATGCCATAGCGGACACCCTCTACCTGTCGGCGGAGACCGACCTTGGCCAGGCCCTGGGCCAGGTGGAAAAGGTGGAACCCAAGCTCCTCGTGGTGGACTCGGTGCAGACGCTCAGCAGCGCCGACGTGGAAGGCAGTTCCGGCGGCGTCTCACAAGTGCGCGAGGTGGCGGCCTCCATCATCGCGGCCGCCAAGCGCCGTAACATGACCACCCTGCTGGTGGGACACGTGACCAAGGACGGCTCCATCGCCGGGCCGCGGCTGCTCGAGCACCTGGTGGACGTGGTGTGCCAGTTCGAAGGCGAACGCCACTCACGGCTCCGGCTGCTGCGCGCGGTCAAGAACCGGTACGGGCCCACGGACGACGTCGGCTGCTTCGACCTCAACGAGGATGGCATCGTCGGTCTCGCCGATCCGAGCGGACTGTTCGTCACGCGCACCAAGGATCCCGTGTCCGGCACCTGCATCACCGTCACGATGGAGGGCAGGCGCCCGTTGCTGGCCGAAGTCCAGTCGCTGCTGGCGGAAAGCCCCAATTCGCAGCCGCGGCGGGCGACGAGCGGTCTGGACAGCTCCCGCGTGGCCATGCTGCTGGCAGTGCTCCAGCAGCGGGCGGGCTGCCTGCTGCACAAGGACGATTCCTACGTGGCCACGGTGGGCGGCGTGAAGCTCAGCGAACCTGCCACAGACCTGGCCGTTGCTCTGGCCGTTGCGTCCGCGAAGGCCAAAAAGCCGCTGCCGCAGCGGCTGATCGCGTTCGGCGAGGTGGGACTGGCCGGCGAGGTGCGGCCGGTTCCCGGCATCAACCAGCGCATTCAGGAGGCGCACCGGCTGGGTTTCACGCACGCCGTGGTTCCGTCCAGCCACAACGGCCCGGGCCCCATTCCATCGGGCTTCTCGGTGCGGGAGGTCAGCCACCTGGCCGAGGCGCTGAGCCTGCTGATCAGCTAGACAGGGTAAGCGGTTGCGCCGGCCTTTTCGGCCGCAGCCCTCCGCGTGAGCCTGGGCGGCCGGCCTGCCGTGTTGAGGATCGCCAGAGCGGGGACGGTGAGAGCCGCGCAGACAACAAAGATCCCCTGATAGCCGGCCGCCGACAAATGCCATCGCGGCATAGTAGGCGATTCCGGCAAGGCACCCCGAGGCTATGAGCGCCCGGCTTGAGAAGCCGCGGCCCAGCCGGCCGATGACGAGCAGGGCGGGGATCTCAAGGGCGGCGGAGACGCCGAGCGCCACGCTTGCCAGCACACCTAGGACCCGGTGACCACCAGCGCCACGCTGTGGCCGCCGAAGCCGAACGCATTGACGAGTCCCGCCGTCGCGGTGCTGCCGCGCACGGTTCCGGTGATGATGTTCAAATCGACCTCGGGATCAAGGCTGCCGATGTTGTATGTCCCGGGCAGTTCGCCGGTCCTGAGGGCCTGGAGCGTGGCAATGGCGCCAAGCGCGCCCGCCCCGCCGAGCAGATGTCCGGTGAGCGACTTGGTCGAGGTCACCGGCACTCCGTCTCCCACCACCGCCTTGATGGCCTGGGCCTCGAGGCGGTCGCCCACCGGGGTGGACGTGGCGTGGGCGTGAACGAACCCGATATCCGCCCCGCTGAGCCCGGCCGAAGCGAGCGCCTTCTGCATGACCCGGCGCTGCATCTCCGGATCCGCGGCCACGATGTCGCTGGCGTCCGAGGTCACTGCGCCTCCCGCGACCGCACCCAGGATTTCCGCGCCGCGCCCCCGGGCATGGTCCTCGCTCTCCAGCACCAGGATTCCGGCGCCTTCCGCGATGACGAATCCGTCGCGGTCCCGGTCAAAGGGACGGGAAGCGCCCTGCGGATCGCCGTTGCGGGTGGAAAGGGCCCGGATCTGCGCGAAGCCGCTGATGATCAGGTCGTTGATGCACGCATCCACGCCTCCGGCGATGACGACGTCGGCCGTTCCGGACCGGATCATTTCGGCGCCTTGGGCGATTGCCTCCGCCCCGGACGCGCAGGCGCTGACCGGGGTGCGTGCCCCGCCGCGGGCGCCGAGGTCGATGGAGACCCAGGCCGACGGGCCGTTGACCATGATCCGGGTCAGCGTGTGCGGTGAGACCTTTCGCGGGCCGCCGCCGTCCAGCTCCCGGGTCTGCGCGAGCGTGGTGTCCAGTCCCCCGTAGCCCGAGCCGATCACCACGGCCAGCCGTTCGGGGTCGACGCCGGGGGTCCCGGCCTGCGCCCAGGCCTCACGGGCAGCGACAAGCGCAAGCTGCCCGCAGCGGTCCATCCGCTTGAACTCGCGGGTGGTCAGTAACGACGCCACGTCAGCCGTGACCCGCCCCGCGATCCGCACCGGCAGGGCCTGCGCCCAGTCCTCTTCAAGGGCGGCAATGCCTGACCGCCCGGCCAGCATGGAGGTCCAGGTTTCGGGGACCGTGGACCCGAGCGGATTCATCGTGCCCGTTCCGGTGACGACGGCCCGGGGCGGAACTGCAGACATGACACACCTTACTTCCTGGAACTGGAGTGAAACTCCCGTTGAGTATTCGGAACCGGCCGGCAGCCGGATGGCCGCGGCTACTTGGCCGGGTTGTGCGTCCCGATCGGCACCAGCGTGAGGTCAGGGTGGTTTTTCTCTATGCGGCGCAGCGCCCACACGTCGTTGAACAGGGCGAGGTACTCGCCGTCGGACCGCAGAAGAACCTCAGCCCCGACCACGTTGGCCAGCGCGGGCATGGCATCCGCCGTCGAAATCCTCGCCATGGAGTACGGAAGGCGCTCCAGCCGCATCGGCGCGCTGAAGTCGTGCGCCATGCGGTCCTCCACCACTTCGAACTGCATGGGGCCGACGGCGGCAAGCACCGGTGCCTGGTCACCGCGGACGTCGGAGCGCAGCACCTGAATGACGCCCTCGTGTTCGAGCTGCTCGATGCCGCGGCGGAACTGCTTGAAGCGGCTGGGGTCCTTGGAACGCGCAACCTGGAAGTGCTCGGGCGCGAACAGCGGGATGGCCGGGAACTCCACCGGCTCCTCGAGGAAGAGGCTGTCCCCCACCCGCAGCGACGAGGCGTTGACCAGCCCCACGACGTCGCCCGGGAAGGCCTCGTCGATGACCTCCCGTTCGCGGCCGAAAACCTGCTGGGCGTACTTGGTGGCGAAGGACTTGCCGGTGCGCGTCTGGGTAACCACCATGCCGCGCTCGAACACGCCCGAGCAGACGCGGATGAAGGCCACGTGGTCACGGTGGGCCTTGTTCATGCCGGCCTGGACCTTGAAGACAAACCCTGCGAACGGTGACTCAACAGCGCGGGGCTGGCCTTCGACGTCCGGACGCGGCGCGGCCGGCGGGGCGAAGTCAACCAGAGCGTCCAGGATCTCCTTGACGCCGAAGTTCAACGCGGCGGAGCTGAACAGGATGGGGGTGGCCTTGCCCGCGTGGAAGCTCTCCACGTTGAATTCCAGGTTGGATTCGATCACCAGTCCGGCCTCGTCCACGGCGTCGGTCCAGTTGTTGCCCTGGCTCTCCGCCGCTTCCTCCGGGGTGAAGTACTCCGTGAGCGCGATGTTGGCGCCGGCGTTGTTCCGCTGGAACCGCGCGAACCTGTCATTGCGCAGGTCCCACACGCCGCGGAAGTCGCCGGAGATGCCTACGGCCCAGGTCAGCGGCATGGGCTGCAGGCCGGTGCGCTCCGTGATTTCGTCCATGAGCGCCAGTGCGTCCAGGCCCGGGCGGTCCCACTTGTTGATGACGGTGATGATGGGCAGGTTGCGCTGCTTGCAGACCTCGAAGAGCTTCATGGTCTGCGTTTCCAGGCCCTTGGCGGCGTCCACGAGCATCACTGCGCAGTCGACGGCGGCCAGCACCCGGTACGTGTCCTCGGAGAAGTCGGCGTGCCCCGGGGTGTCCAGCAGGTTGATGACGGTGTCGCGGTAGGAGAACTGGAGCGCAGCGGAGCTGATGGAGATGCCGCGGTCCTTTTCCATCTGCATCCAGTCCGAGACCGTTTCCTTGCGGTTGGACTTGCCGCTGGACGCGCCGGCCGTGCCGATCACCTTGGCGTGCAGCGCCAGGGCCTCTGTCAGCGTGGACTTGCCGGCGTCCGGGTGGGAGATGACAGCGAACGTCCGGCGCCGGGCCGCCTGCTTGTGAATCTCGTGGACCCGGGCGGGGCTGAGGACTTCTTGGGACACGGTGCTACTTTCGCTGGGATCCGCGGAGGACCCTGGATGTGGGAATGGAGACTTGACACCGGATTCCTGGAAACCGGGTTCCCGGAATCTGGAGGCGGGCGGCGGCAGGGCGCACCAGCCAAGGGTTCAAGTTTATCGCAGGGCCGGAAGCAACGCCGAAAGCGGGCCAAAATGGAGTCTCGCCGGCCGCCGTCGGGTGCACTCCGGACGCCCTCCCCGCAGGTCTCAAATGGGGCACTTTAAGGCTTGTCTGTGCGGTTGTTGCTGTAATCTACGTCTAGGATGGTGCAAGCGGGAAACCGAGTACTTTTGATCCTGCCGGCAGACTTCCGAAAACCGGCATACCTGCAGGCCCCGCCTGCACCTGTGAAGGGAATGTTTATGGCTCGGAGCCCTGAAGAATCGCTGAAGGCGACTTTGGGGAGGGTAGCCCCGGGAACCCCCCTGCGGGATGGCCTGGAACGCATTCTCCGCGGTCGCACCGGCGCACTGATCGTGTTGGGCTCGGACCGGACCATCGAATCGATCTGTTCGGGCGGCTTCGACATTGGCATCGACTTTTCCCCCACACGGCTTCGCGAACTGGCCAAAATGGACGGTGCCATCATCTGCGACAAGGACGCCGGCAACATCCTCCGCGCCGCCGTGCAGCTGGTGCCCGACTCGAGCATCGAGACGCAGGAATCAGGCACCCGGCACAGGACCGCCGAGCGGGTGGCCATCCAGACCGGCGTTCCGGTGATCTCGGTGAGCCAGTCCATGCAGATCATCGCGCTGTACGTGAACGGGCTGCGGCACGTGCTGGAGGGTTCGGAAAAGGTACTGGCCCGCGCCAACCAGGCCCTCGCAACGCTCGAACGTTACCGGTCCCGGCTGGACCAGGTCACGAGCTCACTGTCCGCCCTGGAGATCGAGGCCATGGTCACCGTCCGGGACGTGGCCGTCACACTGCAGCGCCAGGAAATGGTGCGCCGGATTTCCGAGGAAATCTCGCAGTATGTGCTGGAACTGGGCGAGGACGGCAGGCTGCTTTCCCTCCAGCTGGACGAGCTCACCGTTGGCCGCGGGCCGGGCAGCGACATCATCATCCGCGACTATGCCGGGCCGAAGGCCTCCCCTGAGGACATCGACGGCGCCGTCAACGCGCTGCTCAGCCTCGGCCCCACCGAACTGATCGACCTCGGCAAAATCGCCGGGATCATCGGCTTCGCGGGCGGAGTGGACACCCTCGACGCCGTGGTGCAGCCGCGGGGCTACCGGCTCCTTTCCGGGCTCAAGGCCGTCCCCAAGGCCGTGGCGGACCGGCTCGTGGACCACTTCGGCGGGCTGCAGCACCTGATGGCCGCCACCATCGACGATCTCATGACGGTGGACGGCATCGGGGACCAGCGCGCCCGCACAGTTCGTGAAGGCCTCAGCCGCATGGCCGAAGCCAGCCTGCTGGACCGCTTCCTCTAGATCCTGGTCAGGGTGTCAGTTCAGCTGGAAGACGGTGGGCGGGCTGACCTTGGCGCCGAGCTTGGCAATGAACACGTAGTATCCGGCGCCGGCCGCGTCCGAGATCTTCTCGCAGCCCTGAACGGAGCGGTTGCGGGGCCAGGGGAAGTTCGCGGTTTCGCTCTTGCCCGGGGCGATCGTCTTTACCAGGTCGTTGCTGGAAGCCTGGCAGTCCTTTGACGAGAAAATCCGGTCCGAACCGCTGGTGACGAGGTACTCCATCTGGGATGTGCCGATGTTCACCTTGCACGGCAGCTTTCCGCCGTTGGCTACCTTCAGCGTGAGTACCGGCTTCTCGGGCGGACCATACGACGTCTTGTTTGTGGCCGCCGAGACCGTGACGAGTTTTTGGTCGCAGGTGGGCGACGCCGTCGGCGTGGCGGACGGAGCGGCGGAGGCCGCCGGCGCGGTCTGGCCGCCGCTCGGCTCGGATGCGCCCCCTCCTTCAGTGGAGGAAGCCTGCTCCGTCTTGGCGTTCAGGGCGCCGGACACGGTGGCAACGCCGCCCGCCGTGAGTCCCAGGACCAGCAGGAGCGCTCCCCCGGCGAACAGCCGACGTCGGCGGTAGACGGCGGCGCTCGGCCTGCGGGCGGCACGGGGCGCCGCAACGCCGGCGCCTTTTCCTGTGCTTTTGCCCGCCGGCGCCTTGCTTGCCGATGTTTTTCCTGCCGGTGTTTTCACTGCTTCTTCGTCCCCGTTGTGTCTGCTGATTTTTGCGGCCGCCCATGGCGCCGGGGACCGGCACAACCCGAATGCCGGTTTGCCGCCTGCCCGTTTTTCTAGGCTAGAGAACGCCGGGGTTTCCGGTGCCCCACCACGCCGGGCCGCGGCACAAACCATGCCCAATTCGTTGCACAATTTCCCGTGACAACTGTCAGCACGCTTACTAAAATTGAATCCCGGTTACCACTTATCGGGCCAAGTAGGAAAGGACCACTGATGGTAGATCATGTGTCTGGCGGTCAACTCGAACGCGTCCTGCTGCCGCTGACTTTCGGAAAACACCAGAGCCACGGGACGGAGTTCACAGTTCTCGCCGTTGAGATCTGGGACACCGGCATCGTGGTGAACCTGCACCTGGCTTCAACCAACGGAACCGAACCCCACACCCCAGAAATCGTCATCCACGATCATTTCGGTACCGAGTACGGGCTCGACCAGGTTGCCACGATCGGTTCCCGGCAGCTGCAGTTCTTTGCGCCTTCGATTCCACCCGGAACCCGGAGCCTGACCATCCGGTCAGTGGACGCCGAAGGTGCAAGCTTCGTGGTTGCACTGGCCGTGCCGGCTGCGAATGGCCGGGGCGGTGAAACAATCCACGGCCACGTGAAGCGCCTCTATCACCGGCCGGAACCCAGCCCGGACGTGCAGCAGGAGGCCAGCTGACAGTTCCGGCCCGATTCGGCCGGACCGGATTTCGCCCGACCGGATTTCAACTAGAGTGTTGGCATCAAAACCACAACCGATTACCCCGCCACGTCCGCGACCGTCCGCCCGGAGCTGACCGAGATCCACGATTCCCTGGGCAACTGGTTCGCGGCTGAGGCGCGGGACTTGCCGTGGCGGTCAGCGGCCTGCCCGCCCTGGGGCGTCCTTGTCAGCGAGATCATGCTCCAGCAGACGCCCGTGGTGCGCGTCCTGCCTGTCTGGGAGGAATGGCTCCGGCGCTGGCCCGAGCCGGCGGACCTCGCCCGCGAACCCGCCGGAGAAGCCGTCCGTTCCTGGGGCCGGCTTGGCTACCCGCGGCGCGCCCTCCGGCTCCACGCCGCAGCCGTTGCCATCGGGCAGGACCACGGCGGGCAGGTGCCCGCGGACTACGCCCAGCTGCTCAGCCTGCCGGGCGTCGGCAGTTACACCGCTGCCGCCGTCGCCGCCTTTGCCTATGGCCGGCGCGAGACCGTGGTGGACACCAACATCAGGCGCGTCCACGCGCGCCTCTTTTCGGGGACGGCGCTGCCGTCGCCGGCGCTGACGGCAGCAGAAATGCGGCTGGCCGCAGCGCTGCTGCCGGACGACGCCGGCACTTCAGTCCGGTGGAACGCTTCAGTCATGGAGCTGGGCGCCCTGGTCTGCACGGCGCGCGCGCCGAAGTGTTCCGCGTGCCCGGTACGCGAAAGGTGCGCCTGGCGGGCCGCCGGTGAGCCGCCGCCGTCGTACACGCCGAAAGGACAGGCATGGCACGGCACGGACCGGCAGGTCCGCGGTGCCGTGATGGCCGTGCTTCGGCTGGCTGATGCACCCGTACCTGCGGAAATGTTCCAGCAGGCACCTGCAGATCTCGGCTTCGAGGCGTCCGGGATCGGCGTTCCGCTCGCCGCCCTGCACCGGCTGAACTCGGCACCGGAACAGCTCGAGCGGGCACTCGCCGGGCTTCTAGAGGACGGCCTCACCGAGCTCCATCAGGGCGGCTACCGGCTGCCCGGCTGATGAGTGAAGGCCCGGCCGGACCCGGCCGGAAACCTGGAGCCGGGGGGTGCGTTTTGGTCACAGTTTGGGAGTCGATGCGCCCGGGGCCATAACGATGTCTGCACCAGTTTCCGTGCGGCGGACCGGGCTGCCCGGCAGCGGCTCTACCCTGAAGTATGGGCAAGGCAGGGGTACTTTTGGCCACAATCACAACAACAGTCCTCCTCTCCGGCTGCCAGTCGTTCGAGGTCGCGTGTCCGTCGATTGCCCAGGCCCCCGGCGTGGCGGTGACAGTGGCAACCGACTACGCTGCCGCGGTCACGTCGCTCCACCTCAAGGCCTGCCAGGACGGCACCTGCAAGGCGGCGGACGTTCAACTGGTACCGGGCACTGCATCGGCAGACCAGGGCTGCTCCCCCGACGCCGAGCCGCCGGGCGGCTACGGCCCCGGCAGCGTCTGCTCCGCCACGTCCTCACCCGACGGGACCAAGAGGGGCATGCTCCAGCTGGCCACGCTGAGCGAGTCACCCCTGGACGTCACGGTCACGGGGACCCTCAGGGACGGCAAACCGCTTCCGTCCCGGACCCTGCACTTCACGCCCAAGGGGAATTACCCCTTCGGCGAGCAGTGCGGACGGTTCGTTTCGGCGTCGGTGGTGCTGAACGCAGCCGGTCTCCTTCAGGACGGAACGGCCGGCTAGCCGTCAGGACGGCACGGCAGGCATCAGGGTTCGCCGAACCCTGCCCTGACCAGACTGCCAACATATTCGACCGCGCGCTCCGCATCCGGACCGGACGCCTGCACGTGCAGCACCGACCCCTTGCCTGCCCCCAGCGTCATGAGCCCGGTCATCGATGCCCCGTCCACGCCGTTCACGGTGACCTCGGCGTCCATGCCGGAGATGCCGCCGGCGATCTTCGCCGCAGGCCTGGCGTGCATGCCCGCCAGGTTCACGAGTTCAAAGTCTCCGCTCGCGTCCGGCGGCGCCTGGCCGTCCTCAGCAAAGGCGCCCGCGGACGCAGTTCCGTGCCGGGCAGGGGCATGCCCACCCACTGGAACGTGTTGCTCGTCCTTGGGGCGTGAGGCGGGGTAACCGTGGGTGGCCTCGGCGGCGCGTCTGACAGCATGGACGCTGGCGCCGCCCTGGGCAGCCACGGCCGCCGCCACGAGGCCTTCAACAATCGGCGCGTCGGCGAGCAGAACGGTCGCCGTTCCCTCGGCAAACTCCAGGGCCGACTCCGCGGTCATCACGGCTGATCCGAGGTCGGTGAGCACCACCACGCCGTCGCCGCCTGATACCTGCTCGAGGGCGGCCATCACCTTGTCCAGGCTGGTGCCGATTCCGCCGTCCGAGGTTCCGCCGGCCGGCACCATCATCACGTCCGGCGCCATCTGGGCTGCCAGTTCAACGGCGCCGTCGGCGATCTTGTCGCTATGGGAAACCACCACAATCCGCACGGTCATGCGGCGGCTCCGGCTGCTGCCCGGAGGATCAGGGCGCTGGAGGCCGCCCCCGGATCGCGGTGCCCGGCGCTTCTCTCGCCGAGGTAGCTTGCGCGTCCCTTGCGGGCCACGAGGGGATCGGTGGCCACAGCGCCGGCTTCGGCGGCCTCGGCCGCCGCGATCAGCACCGCGAGTGTGTCGCCGTCACCTGCCGCCGCCTTGGCCGCTTCGACGGCCGGAGTCCACGCATCCACCATGGTCTTGTCGCCGGACTCGGCTTTGCCCCGGGCAACGATGCCGTCCCGCGCGGCTCCGAGCGCTGCGGCGAGAGCCGGAGCGTCGACATATGCCGCGTCGCCCAGAGCCGTTGCCGCCCGCAGGAACGCCGTGCCATAGAGCGGGCCCGCCGCTCCGCCCACCTTGGACATCAGCGCCATGGCTGTCAGCTTGAGCGCAGCCCCGGGAGTCTCGGGCGGGGTTTCAGCCAGCTTGTCCAGGACGGCCTGAAAGCCGCGGTCCATGTTTTCGCCGTGGTCCGAGTCGCCGATCGCCCTGTCCAGTTCGATGAGCTCCACCCGGTGCTCGGCCATGGCCTGCGCGGACAGCGTCAGCCACTTGACAGCCCAGGTGACGTCCAGGGTCACGGTCACACGCCCCGGCGCAGGGCCGCGGTGTGGACGGGGGCATCCCACAGCGTCGTCATGTCGTCGTCGAGCCGCAGCACCGAAATGGAGCAGCCCTGCATTTCGAGCGAAGTGATGTAGTTGCCCACGAGCGAACGCTCCACGGTGGCGCCCCTGTCCGCCAGGACCTGGGCCGCCCGGCGGTACACGATGTAGAGCTCGCTCAGCGGCGTGCCGCCCATGCCGTTGACGAAGAGGAGTACCTTGTCTCCGGAAGCCACTCCGAGGTCGCTCAGTATCGGCTCCATGAGGCGGTCCGTAATGCCGTCCGCGGGTTCCATGGCGATCCGGTGCCGCCCGGGCTCGCCGTGGATTCCGATGCCGATCTCGATTTCGTTGTCCTCAAGGTCGAAGCTGGGCTTGCCCGCGTGCGGGACCGTGCATGCGGAGAGGGCCACGCCCATGGTCCGGACATTCTGGTTCACGCGGTTTCCGATGGCGGCCACCGCGTCAAGGTCGTCACCGCGCTCGGCTGCGGCACCGGCGATCTTCTCGACCAGCACTGTGCCGCCCACACCCCGGCGACCGGCCGTGTACAGGGAATCCTCCACGGCGACGTCGTCGTTGACCAGCACCGTGCGGACCTCCACCCCCTCTGCCTGCGCCATTTCCGCGGCCGTCTCGAAGTTCAGGACGTCACCGGTGTAGTTCTTGACGATGTGCACCACTCCTGCCCCCGAATTGACGGCGAGGGTGGCCGGGAGGATCTGGTCGGGGGTGGGTGAAGTGAAGACGGCGCCCGGCACTGCGGCGTCGAGCATTCCCAGACCCACAAAACCGGCGTGGAGCGGTTCATGCCCGCTGCCGCCGCCGGAGACAAGGCCAACCTTGCCCGCAACGGGGGCATCCCGGCGGGTGACGTACTTCGGTTCTGCGCTGACGGTCACGAGGTCGGCATGGGCAAGCCCGAAGCCTTCCACTGATTCGTCCACCACAGCGCGGGGGTCATTAATGAGCTTTTTCACGGCCGGGCTCCTGGGCTCTCGGTGCTTCGTCATTGACATCGGTCAGGATGTGCTTTGACCCTACTACCGGCACCGCCCCTTCGGTAGCTCTGGATGCTGCCAGGTGCGCAAACCGCGGCCCCAGCTGCGGAAACGCAGGAAGGGACAGCCCCCAATGACTGTCCCTTCCGGCGTCCGAAAAGTTTATCCAGCAAATGTACAAAAGAAAAGATGTGACTTTGGGAAGTTGAGCGGATCTTGGTCTGTTCCAGCGTAAATTCGGCGCGGGCAACGCCCGAGAGCGGCAGCATCTACCCGGGCGGCGGCCGCCCGCCCGGCGAGGCAACGCCGCCAGCAAGGAACCTAAAGGGTCCTGATCATCCGGGTGTTGCCGAGCGTGTTCGGCTTGACCCGTGCGAGGTCCAGGAATTCTGCCACACCTTCGTCGTGCGAGCGCAGCAGTTCCGAGTAGACCTGGGGGTCCAGCGCCGACTGATCGGCCATCACCTCGAAGCCGTGCCGCTTGAAGAAGTCCACCTCGAATGTCAGGCAGAACACGCGCGAGACGCCGAGCGCCGCTGCTTCCTCCAGGAGGCTTTCCACCAGGACATGGCCAACGCCCTGGCCGCGCCAGGCGTCCGAGGCAGCCAGCGTGCGGACCTCCGCGAGATCCTCCCACATCACGTGCAGGGCTCCGCAGCCGATCACCTCGCCCTGGGCGGACTCGGCAATCCGGAACTCCTGCAGGCTTTCGTAGTAGGCCACAGTCTCCTTGGCCATCAGGATCCGCTGCTCCGCCAGGGGCGCCACCAGTCGCTTGATGGCAGTCACGTCGCTGGTGCGGGCGGGGCGGATGGTGAAAGAGTCAGTCACAGCCCCCATCTTACGGCGGCCAGCTCACAGGCCCAGTTCGGCAGGCAGCGGGATGTCCTTGTCCAACAGGTTTTTGGCGAGGAAGTGTTCAACCACGCCGTACCAGACCCTGGCGTGCTGCGGCTGCAGGATCCAGTGGTTCTCGTCCGGATAGAACAGGAAGCGGTGGCTGGTCTGCCCGTTCTCGTCGGCGGCGAGCTCGGACTTGGAGAGCAGTTCATACCAAAGCCGCAGGCCTTCGCCGATGGGCACCCGGTAGTCCTTGTCCCCGTGAATCACTAGCATGGGCGTCCTGATCTTCTCCACATGAAGGTGCGGCGAATTCTCCAGCGCCATCTCCGCCGTCATTTCCTTGAGCCAGTACTGCGAGGCGTCAGTCGTGGGCCCGAACTGGTCCAGTGCCCACAGGCTGGCGTGGGTCACAATCGCCTTGAACCGGCTGGTCTGCCCGGCCACCCAGTTCGCCATGTAGCCGCCGAAGGATCCACCCATCGCGGCTGTCCGCGTTTCGTCGATGTCCGGCCGCTGCACCACAGCGTCTGTGATCGCCATCAGGTCGGTGAAGGGCGCCTTGCCCCAGCCGCCCCAGCCGCGCTGGATGTACTCCTGGCCGTAGCCCGTGGACAGGGCCGGGTCCGGCAGCAGGACCGCGTAGCCTTTGGCCGTGAGCAGCCAGGGGTTCCAGCGCCACGTCCACGCATTCCAGGATCCCAACGGGCCGCCGTGGATCCAGAGGAGCAGCGGTGCCGGGCTTTCCGCTGACGCCCCCGCCGGCAGGGCAAGGTAAGCGGGAATCCGGGAGCCGTCCGCCGCCGACGTCTCCACGCGCTCCAGCGTCCCCTCAAAGTGCGGCCGCCCGGCCGGTGCCGGGAGCCTGGTGACCGCCCCGGCGGCGAGATCTATGCGCACCGGTTCCGACGGAAACTCGTAGGAGCTGCGCAGCGCGTACGCGCTCCGGCCGTCAGGTGAGACCACGACGTCGGTGTAGGCGGCTGCGTCCGGCGTCACCCGGGCGACGCTCCCCCGGGCGGCTCCTGCCGCAACCGTGACGCTGAAAACCGGGGACGCGCCGTCGTCGTCAGCCGTGACCAGCAGTGCGGAACCGTCCGGGAGCCACGCTTCGGGGTGGGCCCAGCGGTCCCAGTCGTGGGCCAGTGGCGTGAGGTCTTCCGCGTCCGCCTCCCCGGACACGTCGAGCAGGTGAAGCTTGACCTGCGGGGCCTCCTGGGGAGTCGTGTCGCTTTCACTGACAACGGCGAGCGTCCGCCCGTCGGGGCTGACCGGGCCCGGGAAGTAGCTCATGCCTTCCGTGTCGAGAAGGACTTTCTGCGTGCCGGTGGCGACGTCCACGGCCACGAGGACCGAGCGGAGGTCCGCCTTGGGCAGGGGCCTGGCGAAGCTCGTGTAGATGGTTGTGCCGTCCGGGCTGACAACGGACTCGGCCTCGCGGAGCCTGGATCCCGCGTTCGGGGTGAGATTCCGCAGCTTCCGGGGCGCGGCGCTGTCCACCGTGTCTGGCTTTGACGGCTCCTTGTCGGGCCCGGGTTCCACTGCGAAGAGGCGCGGCTGCGCGGGGCCGAGGTCGGCGTCCCAATACCGCACGGGGTATTCGCTGTGGAGGATGGCCGCCACTTTGTTGTCCTTGCGCGCTTTCCGGCGTTCGGCGTCGTTGTCCTCGTCTGTGGAACCGGCAAGCACCGATGCCGCGACGAAGGCCGCGTCCGCGTTCCTCGCCGCCATGACCTTCTCCACGCCGCCGGCCCGGGCCAGCACCACCCGGGCCTCGCCGCCGCCGGCTGGCAGGAGCCAGAGGGCATTCACGGGGTCGCTGTCGGTGTCCGTCTTCTCCGGATCGGGGCGGGCCGAGGTGAAGTAGACGTCCCCGTTGGCCGCGAACACGGCACCGGCTTCGCCCTTGGCGCTGCGCGTGATCCGGCGGGCCTGTTTCTCGCCCGCAGGGTCGATTTCCCACAGGGCCGTGCCATACTCCGTGCCCGTGCTGTTCAGCGTGGCAACAGTGGTGACCAGCCGCCGCCCGTCCGGGCTCAGGGCAAGGCCGCTGACGCGCGGGATCGCCAGATAGTGGCCAAGGTCGTGGAAGGGGGTCGCAGGTTGGTCGCGCAGGATCGCTGCGTCATCAGAAGCCATGTGCCGATTCAACACTGCCTGTGCCGTGGATCACAGATGCGTTCACTGACAGTGAAACAGTACTTTCAGACTACGCAGGCGGTACGTGTGGTCGGCCTGTGCGCTGCGGCACCGGGACGCAGGAGGCCCCGCCTGCTCCCTTGCGGGTGCGGGCGGGGCCTCGATGGAGCAGAGTGCGGCTGGAGCCTAGGCGCTCGGAGCGATCTCCGGGATGCGCGGCTTGGCGTTGCCGGCGAAGGTGAACTTGGCTTCGTCTCCCTCGCCGTCCACATCCACCACAACGATGTCGCCCGCGTGGATCTCTCCGAAGAGGATCTTCTCGGACAGCTGGTCCTCGATCTCGCGCTGGATGGTGCGGCGCAGCGGCCGCGCACCCATTGCGGGATCGTAACCGCGCGTGGCCAGGAGCACCTTGGCCGCCGTGGTGAGCTCGATTCCCATGTCCTTGTCCTTGAGGCGCTTCTCGAGGCGGCCCACGAACATGTCCACGATCTCGATGATCTCGTCCTGGGTCAGCTGCGGGAACACCACGACGTCGTCAACACGGTTCAGGAACTCGGGGCGGAAGTGCTGCTTGAGCTCTTCCGTGACCCGCGCCCGCATCCGGTTGTAACCGGTCTGCGTGTCCGTGCCGGACTGGAAGCCGGTGGCGACGCTCTTGGAGATGTCCCGGGTACCGAGGTTGGTGGTCATGATGATCACGGTGTTCTTGAAGTCCACCACACGGCCCTGGGAGTCGGTCAGGCGGCCGTCCTCCAGGATCTGCAGCAGGGAGTTGAAGAGGTCCGCGTGGGCCTTTTCCACTTCGTCGAACAGGACCACGGAGAACGGACGGCGGCGGACCTTCTCGGTCAGCTGACCGCCCTCTTCGTAGCCGACGTAGCCCGGAGGGGCACCGAAGAGCCGCGATACCGTGTGCTTCTCCGAGTACTCGGACATGTCCAGGGTGATCAGGGCGTCCTCTTCGCCGAACAGGAACTCGGCAAGAGCCTTGGCCAGCTCGGTCTTGCCGACGCCGGTGGGGCCGGCAAAGATGAACGAGCCGCCGGGGCGCTTCGGATCCTTCAGCCCTGCACGGGTGCGGCGGATGGCCTGGGACAGGGCCCTGATGGCCTCGTTCTGGCCGACCACGCGCTTGTGCAGCTCGTCTTCCATCTTCAGCAGTCGCGAGGACTCTTCCTCGGTCAGCTTGAAGACCGGAATGCCCGTTGAGTTGGCCAGGACTTCAGCGATCAGGTCCTCGTCAACCTCGGAGATGTCGTCCATCCCGCCGGTCTTCCAGTGGCGTTCCTTCTCCGAGCGCTCGGTGATGAGCTTCTGCTCCTTGTCGCGCAGCGCTGCGGCGCCTTCGAAGTCCTGCGCGTCAATCGCGGACTCCTTCTCCATCTTCAGCTCGGAGATGCGTTCGTCCATCTCCTTGAGCTCCGGCGGAGCGGTCATGCGGCGGATGCGGAGCCGGGCACCGGCTTCGTCGATGAGGTCGATCGCCTTGTCCGGCAGGAAGCGGTCCGAGATGTAGCGTTCGGAGAGGTTCGCTGCCGAGGCGAGGGCGCCGTCGGTAATCGTGACGCGGTGGTGCGCCTCGTAGCGGTCACGCAGGCCCTTGAGGATCTCGATCGCGTGCGCAACCGAAGGCTCCTTGACCTGGATGGGCTGGAAGCGGCGCTCGAGGGCGGCGTCCTTCTCGATGTGCTTGCGGTACTCATCCAGCGTGGTGGCGCCGATGGTCTGCAGCTCGCCGCGGGCCAGCATGGGCTTCAGAATCGAGGCCGCATCAATCGCGCCTTCAGCGGCACCGGCACCCACCAGGGTGTGGATCTCATCGATGAACAGGATGATGTCACCGCGGGTGCGGATCTCCTTGAGGACCTTCTTCAGCCGCTCTTCGAAGTCACCGCGGTAGCGGGAGCCGGCCACGAGGGACCCGAGGTCCAGCGTGTACAGCTGCTTGTCCTTGATGGTCTCCGGCACGTCGCCGCGGACAATCGCCTGGGCAAGGCCCTCGACGACGGCGGTCTTGCCGACGCCGGGCTCGCCGATCAGCACCGGGTTGTTCTTGGTGCGGCGGGAGAGGACCTGCATGACGCGTTCCATTTCCTGCTCGCGTCCGATGACGGGGTCCAGCTTGTTCTCTCGGGCAGCCTGCGTCAGGTTCCGGCCGAACTGGTCCAGGACAACTGAACCCGCAGGGGTGCCTTCGGCCTGGCCCTGGCCCACGCCGGCCCCGGTGGTCTCTTTGCCCTGGTAGCCGGACAGCAGCTGGATGACCTGCTGGCGGACACGGTTGAGGTCCGCTCCGAGCTTCACCAGCACCTGGGCCGCTACGCCCTCACCCTCACGGATAAGGCCCAGCAGGATGTGCTCCGTGCCGATGTAGTTGTGGCCGAGCTGCAGGGCTTCGCGCAGCGAGAGCTCCAGCACCTTCTTTGCACGGGGGGTGAAGGGGATGTGGCCGGAAGGAGCCTGCTGGCCCTGCCCGATGATCTCCTGCACCTGCTCGCGGACGCCGTCGAGCGAAATGCTCAAGGACTCAAGAGCTTTGGCGGCAACGCCCTCACCTTCATGGATCAGACCCAAGAGGATGTGTTCGGTACCAATGTAATTGTGGTTCAGCATGCGTGCCTCTTCTTGGGCAAGCACAACTACGCGACGGGCACGGTCCGTAAATCGCTCAAACATTTCGCCACACTCCTAGCTACGACGTACTTTGATGCTACGTGGGCAAGGCATGACTTGGGGAGCTTGTTCGCCACAGGGGAAACCGCAACTGTTGCGCACCTCCGTCCGCGGGCCGCCGGAACCATCTCTCCGGTGTCGGGAAAGGGCCGCAGCGCATGTTCGCGTCCCGATGCGCGCTGCCCGGGCGCGCATTAGCAGCCGTACCGCAAATGGGGATTTTAATGACCGACCCGGAGCATTCGGAATTTCGCCCCGGCCGAACTGCGGGAAGGGCCCATCCGGATTGTCGGGCCAGGAAGTTTCGCTTCCCCGGGAAGATTCGCGGGGATGAGGAGGATTCCTTCGGTAAACCGAATGCAGTTGCCCGGAGATTCCTCCGAACAAAGAGGGAAGCCTGCTGATTAATGCCCCATGCGGTGTTCGGTGCTTAAAGAGCGGTGCCCCCGGGTCTGGCCGGGGGCACCGCTCTTAATGCTCAGGACTTCAGCAATCTAGGAATTAGCCTTTTGGTACGCTTCCTGGATTTCAGCCTGGATGCGGCCGCGGCTATTAACCGTGTAGCCGTGGTCCCTGGCCCACTGGCGTATCTGCGCAGAGTCTTGGTTGCGTCCGCCTGCTGCCTTGGTGCGGGCAGGGCGTCCGCCGGAAGTTTTGCGGCCAGCTGCAACAAAGCGTTCCAGGGCTGACCGCAGTTCTGAAGCATTGGCAGATGACAGGTCAATTTCGTAACCGACGCCATCCAGCCCAAAACGGACAGTTTCGTCCGCCGATCCCCCATCCAGATCGTCAACGAGGACGATATTAACTTTCTGTGCCATCAAAGTTCTCTCTTTTGGAAAGGGACGTGTAATCAGAAAAGCAGGATGTTTCCCTATGAAGTATGTCCCTCAATAAGGCAACGCGTCAAAACACGCTTTGGTTCCATGGGGAAAACCCGGGGAAGAAATGTTGCCTGTTATTTGTCGGATTCCGTCGAGGGAGCCGAAGGGCCGGCGGGCGGAAATGCTTCCCGGGCATTCGGCTGCGAATCCGGGCGGGAACGCGGCTGCCTCTTTTCCTGCCCCACGGCCTGCGCGGCCGCTTGCGCCTGCGCGGCCGCTTCCGCCTGCGCGTCGGCTTCGGCCTGCGCCCTGGCCTCGGCCTGGCGCTCGGACTTGTCCGCGTTGAAGATCGACTTCATGGCGAACCAGAAGATCAGGCCCACCACGAGGGAGGGCAGCAATACGGCTACGTACTCCATGGTCAGTGCCCCTCGGGCTTCAGGAGCGGGAACAGGATGGTCTCCCGAATCCCGGCGCCGGTGAAGAGCATCACGAGGCGGTCGATGCCCAAGCCGATGCCGCCCATGGGCGGCGCTCCGTACTCGAGGGCACGGAGGAAGTCCTCGTCCAGCTGCATGGCCTCGACATCACCGGCGGCGGCGTGGCGCGACTGCTCGGTGAGTCGTTCGCGCTGGATCACGGGGTCGATGAGCTCGGAGAAGGCGGTGCCGCGCTCCATGCCGCCGATGATGAGGTCCCAGGCCTCGATAAGGCGGCCGTCCTCGCGGTGGGGTCGGGCCAGCGGCTGGGCGGACGGCGGGTAGTCGTAGACGAACGTCGGGTTCAGCAGCGTGGGCTCCACGATCTCGCCGAACAGTTCCACGGCGAGCTTCTCGGCGTCCCACTTGGGATCAACCTTGACCTCGTGCTTCGCCGCCACGGCGCGCAGTTCTTCCAGCGGCGTTTCCGGGGTGATCTCCTGGCCCACGGCGTCGGAGAGCCCGGGGTACACGGCGAGCCAGGCCCAGTCGCCGTCGAGGTTGATCTCTCCGGCTTCGCTCTGCAGGGTGCGCCCGGCGCCCACGGCGTCCGCCGCGTCCAGGATCATCTCTTTGATCCGGTCCGCCATGACGAACTGGTCAGCCCAGGCCTCGTAGCATTCCAGCGTGGTGAATTCCGGGCTGTGGGTGGAGTCCACGCCCTCGTTGCGGAACACGCGGCCCATGTCGTAGACGCGGTCGATGCCGCCCACCACGGCGCGCTTGAGGTACAGCTCGGTGGCGATGCGGAGGGTCATCTTCTGGTCGAAGGCGTTCATGTGCGTCTCGAACGGGCGCGCCAGCGCACCGCCGTGGACCAGCTGGAGGATGGGTGTTTCCACTTCCACGTAGCTGTGGCGGTGCAGGCTCTCGCGAATGGAGCGGGTGATCGCAGCGCGGGTGTAGACCATCTCGCGGGCTTCGTCACGCACCATGAGGTCCACGTAGCGCTGGCGGACGCGGGTTTCCTCGCTCAGCTCGGCGTGCAGCACCGGCAGCGGACGCAATGCCTTGGACGCCATGGACCAGGAGTCGGCCATGACGGACAGCTCGCCGCGGCGGGAGGAAATGACCTCGCCCTTGATGAAGACGTGGTCGCCAAGGTCCACCAGGGCCTTCCAGTCCGCGAGCGCCTCTTCGCCCACGTTGGCCAGGCTGAGCATGGCCTGCAGCCGGGTGCCCTTGCCGTCCACGCCGCCTTCCTGCAGCGTGGCGAAGCACAGCTTGCCGGTGTTCCGGACAAACACGATCCTGCCGGTCACGCCGACGACGTCCCCGGTGGTCTCGTCCGCTTCCAGGTGCGCGTACTTTTCACGAATTTCGGTGAGCGAATGCGTCCGCTCAACACCCACCGGATACGCCTCTGTACCGCGTTCGATCAGCTTGGCGCGCTTTTCCATGCGGATGCGCATCTGCTCGCTGGCGTCGAGCGGCTCTGGGGCATTCTTGGGGGCGGGGGTGTTTTGGGAAGTCACAAGCATCAAGTTTACCGGGACTTCGCCTGCGCGGCTTTCGGGCTCCATGGGCGCCCGCCCCACCCCTTCAAGAGCCCGCCAGGGGTGGGGCATAGACTCGGGCTGTGGAGACCTGGACTGTTCAGACGGACGACGACGGCGCCCAGCTTGAGGTGCATTCCTTCCGGCCCGCATTGCCCGCCACCGCTGACGGCGGCCCTCCCGCCACCGCCGGCGGGACCCCCGCCCCGGTGACCACCGCGGGTGTCACCCGACCTGTGGCGGAGTCGCCCGGCGTCGTCGTTATCCACGGCACGCTGGTGACGGACGCACTGTACCGGCCGTTCGCCCGCAAACTCAGCCTCCTGCTCAGCCGGCCGGTGCACTGCTACAACCGCCGCGGGCGCGCGGGGTCCGCACCGCAGCCGGACGGGTATTCTGCGGCCACCGAGATCAATGACCTGGCCGCCGTGATGCGCGCGACCGGATCCGAAGATGTGGTGGCCCACAGTTACGGCGGCTTCGTGGCCTTGCAGGCGGCCCGCAGCATTCCGGTCAGGCGGCTCATAACCTATGACGCAGCAGTCTCGCTCTCCGGCAATCTGAACCACCGCTGGCGTCCGGAGCTGGAAGTGGCCGTGACGGCAGGGGAGCTCAACCACGCCTGGGCACATCTGGTCCAGGGGCTGGCGACGGCGGGGCCGGTGTCCTACCTGCCGCTGGGGGCGCTCCGGATGCTGAGCATCATGTCCGCCCGGACCAACGTCGGCGCCGAAATGAGGCAGCTCCTGCCCACCGCCGTCAAGGAAATGCGGGCCGTGCTCGACGCCGACGCCGAATTGGGCGATTTCACCGGTCTTACCACCCCCACGCTCATGCTCAGCGGCGGCTGGAGCCCGGGATATTTCGCGGACACCGGCCGCCAGCTGGCCGCGGCCGTTCCGGCGATCGAGTTTGCGCTGGTCCCTGGCCAGCTCCACGAAGGCCCCATCCGCCCCGGAAAGCGCCTGGCCGTCCGTATGGCGCGCTTTCTCAACGGCACCGACGGCGGCATCCACTCGCTGAGCCGGCGGCGACGGCGCGGGTAGCTGCCGCCCGGACTGGTGACCGACATCTCGGACCCATTCCGAGCGTGACCCGGCTGTCAGCCGGGCCCCGCCTCCGATAGGCTCGGAGCATGACGAGCGAGATCATCAGCACACCTGACGGCGGCAAACTTGAGCTGTTCAGCACCGGCGCGGAGCTCGCGTCGGCCGGCTCCGGCGTCGTGGTCGTAACGGCCTCCATGGTGACTGCCGCCGACTACACCCGCTTCGCCCAAAAGCTGAGTGCTGCCCTCGGCCGCCCGGTCCACACCTTTAACCGCCGCGGCCGGGGGGCGTCGTCGGAGCAGCCAGGCGACTACACCCTTGACGTCGACATCCACGACCTCGATGCCGTCATGAAGCACACGTCCAGCACGGACGTTTTTGGCCACAGCTTCGGTGGCGCTGTGGCTCTCCACGCGGCCAGGCACCTCCCGGTGGAACGGCTCGCGGTCTACGACCCCGCAGTCTCGGTGAACCACAGCGTCAAGGCCGACTGGACCACCGAGTACGAGCGCGCGACTGCGGCGGGGGATGACGACCGCGCCCTCGCGGTCCTGCTACGCGGGCTGGAGACCGGCGGCGCTTTCTCATCCCGAATGCCGCTGTCCATGCTGACCCTGGCCAACAAGTTCACGGCGGCCACCACCGTGGGCAAGCAGCAACGCGAGATGATGCGCACCGGCGTCCGTGAGATCAAGGCGATCATCGCGGCCGACATGCCTGCCGAACCGTTCCTTGAACTGCCGCTGGAGACGCTCATCATCGTGGGCGAGAAGAGCCCGGCGTACTTCGGCGTGGCCTGCGGCCAGATCCACGACGTCCTGTCCGGCTCCAGCTACACCATCCTGCCGGGCTTCGGGCACGACGGCGTCAACCGCGCCCCGGACAAGCTCATCACGGAACTGAGTGACTTCTTCGCAGGCTGAGCCCGCCCGCCAGGTCCCCCCCGGGCCGGGCTGAAGTGTCCGTCCGCGCTTAGTGAGGGGCGGCTGGTGCGCCTTCGGGCCCGGCCGTCTTGCGCATCATGGCGGAGAGGACGACGGCGGCTACGGCTATCACCGTGGCCGTCAGGAAGGCGGCGCTCATTCCGGCGACAAGGCCCGAGCCTGCCGAGACGACGGCGAAGATCGACACGAGCAGCGCGGTACCGGCGGCGCCGGCCACCTGCTGCAGGGTGCTCATGATGGCCGAACCATGCGAGTACAGGTGCGGCGGCAGAGGGTTAAGCCCGGTGGTGAAAGCCGGGGTGAACAGCAGCGCGAGACCAAGACTCAACCCGACGTGAAGGGTGACGATCCACAACACGGGAGTGCCGGCGTCGAGCATGGAAAACTGCCACAGCGCCAGCACCATGAGGGACGACCCTGTCACTGTCAGCGGCAGGGGGCCCACTTTGTCGAACAGGCGTCCGATGACCGGGCCGAGCAGGCCCATCGCCAGCCCGCCGGGCAGCAGTGCCAGGCCCGTCTCGAGGGACTTCAGGCCACGGATCTCCTGCAGGTACAGCGGCAGCAGGATCACTGCACCGAACAGTGCCACCATGGCCACCACCATCAGCAGCACGGATACCGTGAACATGCGGAAGTTGAAGGCCCTCAGGTCAAGCAGGGGCGCCTTGGACTTCTGCAGCCGCAGCTGGCGCAGCACGAAGGCCACCAGCCCTGTGACGCCGACAACCAGTGCCGCCACGGCAAGCGTGCCCGGACCGCCGTCGCCGCCGTGGCCGCCGCCTATCTGGCTGAGTCCGTACACCAGGCCGCCGAACGCGGGGATGGTCAGCACCACCGACAGGAAGTCGAGCCTGGATTTCTCCGTTTCGCCGACATTGGTCAGGAACTTGGCGCCGATCGCCAGCGCCGCCAGGGCAATGGGCAGCACGAAGACGAACATGAAGCGCCAGGAGAAGTGTTGCAGGATCAGGCCGGACACCGTGGGGCCCATGGCCGGGGCCACGGAGATGGCGATGCTGACATTGCCCATGACGGCACCGCGCTTGGCCAGCGGAACAAGGGTGAGGATGGTGGTCATGAGAAGGGGCAGCATGATGGCGGTGCCGCCGGCCTGGACGATCCTTGCCAGCAGCAGGACCCCGAAGCCGGGTGCCAGAGCCGCCAGCGCGGTTCCGCCGGAGAAGAGTCCCATGGCCAGCAAAAACACGGCCCGGGTGGACAGCCGCTGCAGGATGAACCCGGTAGTCGGAATGACGACGGCCATGGTCAGCATGAAGCCCGTGGACAGCCACTGCACCGTGGGTGCATCCACCTGAAGGTCCACCATGAGCCGCTGCAGGGCAACGTTCATGATGGTCTCGTTGAGGATCACCACGAAGGTGGCCACGAGCAGCGTGGCGATGACCGTCACCGACTCGCGGGACATCTTGTCTGCGGCTGGCTGCTGCTGCGGGGACCGGAGCCCGGCGGACTTCACGTTTCCGGACTTCTCCGGCCCCGGTTCACCGTGGGAATTTGACGTTACTTCAGTAGACATGGCGAGGCCTCAGTGAGTTCGGAAGGATGGCTGGCGATCGGCGCCGCTGCAGACTGCAACAGTCTAGTGACCCGAGGCATTCCCGTACATGGGCAGCGGTCCGACGGGGACGGGTGCCGGGCAGCCCGGGCAACCGTCGGGCTGCCGGCCCGGTCCCCCAGCCAGGGGCGCCGGCCTACGGGCGCCGGCCTACGAATTCAGTGGGAGGTTGTCGATCAGCCGGACGGCACCGACTTTCGCGGCAACGATGGCCAGGCCCTCGCCGCGGAACGGGGTCTCGCGGCAGTTCTCGGCGAGTGGCTCCAGCGTCCGGGGGTCCACCACTTCGAGGTAGTCCAGTTCCACCAACGGCTGGGACTCGATGAGGGCCTGGGCCGACTCCACTTCCAGGGGCTTGCGGGCGTCGGCCCGTTCCTCGATGAGCCGCAGCGCCCGCGACAAAACCAGGGCGGCATCGCGTTCTTCCGCTGAGAGGAACCGGTTGCGGCTGGACAGCGCCAGCCCGTCCGCGGAACGGATGGTGGGCACAGGAACGATCTCCACCGGGAAGTTCAGGTCCGCGACCATCTGCTTGACCAGGGCGAGCTGCTGGGCGTCCTTTTGCCCGAAGTAGGCGCGGTAGGCGGGGAGCCCTCCCCCGGCGCCGGTGACGAACGCACCTTCCCCGGGCAGCCCTGTGGCGGGGATTCCAAGGTGGAGGAGTTTGGCCACCACGGTGAGGGCGCCGTCGAAATGCCCCGGACGTGACGCCCCCTCCCATTTCTCGCCGAGCGGGCCGGACGTGATCCGGATCATGGGCTGCCCGTCCGGGTACATCTCCTCCACCGAGGGGGCGAACACCAGGTCCACTCCCTGCGCCTCGAGCAGCGCCAGGTCCGCCTCGAGGGTCCGCGGATACCTTTCCAGGTCCACGGCCTCGCCGAACTGCAGCGGATTCACGAAAATGGAGGCCACCACCACGTCGTTCTGTTCGACGGCAGTGCGCGCCAGCCGGGCGTGGCCCTCGTGCAGGGCACCCATTGTGGGCACCAGCCCCTGGGAGGAGCCCTGTTTTTGGGTCAGGAGGTGGCGGCTCTGGGCGCGGAGGGAGGCCGCCGTGGTAACGAGTCGGATTGCCATGTCAGTATCCTCCCTTGGCCCCGGGGCCGTCTTCCTCTGTATTTGCCAGGGCGTCGCTGATGCCCTGCAGCTGGTCCTGCTTTAAGAGCCCCCTGCCTTCGGCCCGCCGCGCCGTTGCCCGCGCCATCGCGAGATACGCCGCGAGGATGTCGCCGCCGGCACCGCCGTCGTGCTCCCGGAGCGCCCGTGCGTGCGCCGCGACGGTCCCCGCGTCACCGCGGGCCACCGGCCCCGTCAGCGCGGACTCGCCGGAGGCGAGGGCATTCTCAAGCGTAGCCCTCAGCAGCGGCCCGAGCATCCGTTCAGGAGCATCCACGCCCACTTCGCTGAGCAACTGGGACGCCTGCGCCACGAGGGTGACCAGGTGGTTCGAGCCGTGCGCCAGGGCTGCGTGGTAGATGACGCGGTCAGCCTCGGCGATCACCACCGGTTCCGCCCCCATTTCCACCACGAGGGCCTGGGCGATGGGCAGCATCACGGCGTCCGCCGTGACGCCGAACGTGCAGTCCAGAAGCCGGGTCAGGTCGAGGCTCATGCCGGTGAAGGTCATGGCAGGGTGCAGGGCCAGCGGCACGGCCCCGGCGGCTCGGACGGGGTGCAGGATCCCGACGCCGAAGCGGCCGGAGGTGTGGGCCACGAGCTGGCCGGGCTGCCAGGCGCCAAGCTTCGCCAGCCCCTCGACCAAGCCGCCGAGGGCGTCGTCCGGCACGGCGAGGAGCACCAGCTCAGAGCGTTCCACGATGTCCTGCACGTCCATAACAGGAACGCCGGGAAGCAGCGTTTCCGCCCGTTCCCGGCTTGCGTCCGACACGGCGGAAACCCCGACGACGGCGTGCTCGGCCGCGCGCAGCGCCGCCCCGAGGACCGCGCCTACCTTGCCGGCGCCGATGATTCCAACGCCGAGGCGTCCGGGCTTAGCCACGTTGCGGGCCTTCCTGTTGCGGTGAGTGGGGGCGGGGCTGATCGAGCGGACTCCGCTGATCGAGATCCTGGGTTCTGTCGGGCTCAGCCAGCGTTCCAATCGGAGCCACCTGAGCGAGCCAGTGTTCGCTGGTCTGGCGCTTCCGCGCAGCCCGGGCGCGGGCGGCCTGGTGGTCGAAGAGTGCCTGGGCCTCGTCCACGCCCGCCTGGATCACGCGCGGGGAAACGGGACCGGCGGTGGTGTGCAGCACGAGGTCCGCCAGGCCGTAACGGCGGGCCAGCGGGCCCTGGTGCAGCGCCATCGACTGCGTGCGCTGGTGCGGCACCAGCACAAGCTGGCGCCACCAGCGCCCCGAGCGCATCAGCAGTGCGGTGTCGGTGGCGGCGAAGCCGTTCCGTCGCCAGCCCAGCGGGGCGAGGAGGCGGCCGCGGCGCGGCGTGGTGACAAAACCGCCGTCGGAATCCAGGCCGGACAGCCCGGCCCGGAAAACGCGCAGGGGGTCGTCAGTTCCGGGGTCCGGCAGGACCAGGGCCAGCATGTTGAAGACGTCGCCGATCTTTCCCACGGGCAGCAGCGTGGTGCGGGACGCCGCCTCGCCATTGTTCCCGGCGGCCCCGTAGCCGGCAACGTTGACCTGCATCCGGTACCAGCCAAAGATGCGCCACAGCGGCGGCTGCGACACCTTCAGTGCCTGGATCCGCCCCGGTGGAAGAGTCTGCGCCTGCGTGTCCAGCAGTCCGTAGCGGAGCCGGATGCCGTCCGGGGAGATGGCCGCGGTGAAGTTGTAGCCTTTGTGGAACGCACCCCAGTACGCGGCAAACAGGCCCAGCGCCGCGGGGATCAGATACAGGAAGAAAGCCCGGTTTTCCGTCAACGCGGACAGCAGCACGGATGCCGCGCCGCCGAGTACGATAACGACGCTCTGCTCGCTGAGGAGCAGGGATCCGATGAGGCGTGACGGCGGGACCTGCAGCACCCGGCGCTCCGGCGCCTCCGGCGCGGGCGCTTCGGGATGGTCGGGGTCCAGCCGCACCCCCGAGGCACGGGCCAGGATGGTGGCGCGCAGCTGCCGGGCATCGTCAATGCGGAGGTAGGCAAGCCGCACCGCGGACTCACCGGCGTCGGCCACTTCGAACTTCAGCTCCGCGAGCCCGAAAATCCTCGCGAGCAGCGGCTGGACGATGTCGATCGCCTGGACCCGGTCCAGGCGCGCCTGCCGCTGCTGCCGAAACAGGAAGCCCGTGTTGACGCGCACGTAGCCTTCCGCCACCTGATACCGGGTGAAGTACCAGGACATGATGAACCCCAGGACCGCCAGCAGCAGCACCAAAGCGCCGCCGCCGACGAGCCACGGGGCGCGTCCGGCAATCTGGTCATCCACGAGGGGCTCGCCCCGGAGCATCCTCTCGAATGTGTCACGCCCGAAGAAGTAGCCGATGGCCGCCAGTGCAACCCAGCCCCGCACAAAGGGCGACGCCGGATGCACCCTCAGCCACTCGCCGTCGGGCGTTCCGGAAGAAAGCCCGTCCCCGCTCACAGTCCCGCCAGCCTGGCTTCACCGCGCGCCGAGAGCTGTTCGCGCAGGCGGGCCCCTTCCTCGGCGGGCAGCCCCGGAATCGAGGCGTTGGTTCCCGCGGACGCCGTGTGAAGCTTGAGCGTGCACAACCCCAGTCCGCGCTCCACCGGCCCCACGCTGATGTCCACGTACTGCATCCGCCCGTACGGCACCACCATGACGCGCTGGAAAAAGATGCCACTGCGGATCAGAAGATCGTCGTCGCGCTCGGCGTAGCCGATGGCGCGGACCTGACGCGGAATCAGGGTCAGACGCCACAGTGCCAGCGCCAGCAGGAACGCCGGAACCGTAACGGCCAGCCAGACCGGCGGCCACTTCCACCAGCCGAGCAGCACAAAGACCAGCGGCAAGCTCAGCAGCCCGACGGCAATCAGGTTGCCCACCGCCCACTCCACCAGGCGGACGGTGACGTATTTGGGGGAAACGCGAAGCCAGGTGATCCCGGGCGGATCAATCGCCGCGGTAGGCATATTCGCCTTCCCCTTTGGCCTTGCCGGGACGCGGGTGGCCCGGCAGCCCCTTCGCGGCGTCTTCGCCGTCTTCCGGCGGGATCCTGCAGAAACGCTCGACGACGAGCCCCACCACGATCATGACGAGCCCGCCGCCCGCCATGCCCAGGGCGAGCCAGGTGAGTTCCTGGCTGCTGCGCAGGCTCCAGATCCGCAGCTGCTCCACGAAGATCCCCGCGTGCCAGCCGAGCAGCACCATGCCCGTGTAGGCGCAGGCCTGGGCCAGGACGAGCGTCCACGCGGCCAGGATCGGGTTGAGCATCTTCTTCTTCTTGCCGTTCCGCCAGCGGAGCACGCGGATGCCCAGCACCAGCGTGAGGACCACGATCACGCCCATGGTCACCAGCCCCGTGGGCGGCAGCACCGGTGTGGCCATGCCGTACCGGCCGCTCAGGACGGCAGCGGACCAGCCGGCAATGGCCACGGCCAGGCCGACCACCGCGAGCAGCAGCGGATTCATGGGCTTCACTGTTATTCCACCGCCCCCGCCGTGGGCACTCCGTTGAAGTCGCCGAAACCGTCGAACGGTGTGAGGTCCGGGAAGTCGGCGGCCCTGGCTGCGAGCTCACCGATCCGCGTCCCGTTCAGGGTTGCCGCAGGGTCGATCAGGGACCACGGGTAGAGCACGAAGGCCCGCTCTGCCGCCCGGGGATGCGGCAGGGTCAGCTGCGGATCGGAGCTTTCCAGGTCGCCGTAAGCGATGATGTCGACGTCGAGGGTCCGCGGCCCCCAGCGCACCTCGCGGACCCGGTGGTGCTTGTTCTCCACCGACTGGCAGTGCCTGAGGAGCTCAAGGGGCTCAAGGGTGGTCTCCACGGTCATCACCATGTTGAGGAAATCCGGCTGGCCTTCAGGGCCGCCCACGGCTTTGGTCTGAACCACCGGCGAGACGGCGAGGAGCCGCACTTCCGGCCCGTCGACGAGGTCAGCGACGGCTTCAGACAGCGTGTCGTTGCGCTCCCCCAGGTTGCTGCCCAAGGCAAGCACCACCCTCGTGTACCGGGCGTTCATGTGCGCTCCCGGTAGACGGTTACGGCCACATCCCCGAACGGGACCTCGATGGGCGCCTTCGGCTTATGCACTGTGACCTCCACGGCCTCGATTTTGAATTCCTTCAGCAGGCCTTCTGCCATCCTGACGGCCAGGGCTTCGATGAGGTTCAGGGGTTCACCTGTGATCCAGTCCGTGATCCGCCCGGCCACTTCGCCATAATGGGCGGTGTCCCTGACGTCGTCTGATGCCGCAGCCCGGCTGAAGTCCAGGTGCAGCACGGCATCAACCACAAACGGCTGGCCCTCGCGGCGCTCAAAATCGAACACTCCGTGGTAGCCGGTGGCGGTGACACCGCTCAGTGAGATCCTGTCCATCGTGGTCCTGCTCAGCCCTTCCTGGTCAGCGGCCGGGACTGGGTGTGGCCAGGCGGGACGCAACCTTGACAGCGTCCAGGCTTGGGCCGACGTCGTGCACCCGCACAGCCCAGGCTCCGCGGGCAGCGGTGACGGCCGTGATGGCGGCGGTAGCGGCGTCGCGCTCCTCCGGGAGCGCCGCCTTGCCGGCAACGGCCAGGAGGGTGCCCAGGAATCGCTTGCGCGAGACTCCCACGAGAATCTTGTGGCCCAGGGCTTCAAGCCGGTCGAGGTTCCTGAGCAGCTCCCAGTTCTGCTCGTCCGTCTTGGAGAAGCCGATGCCCGGGTCAATGATGATCTGCTCCGGAAGCACGCCGGCGGCATACAGCTTGTCCCGGACGCCGCTCAGCTCCGCGACGACGTCGTCCGCCACGTTTCCGTATTCCGTCAGGGAGGTCATGGTCTTCGCGTCACCGCGGCGGTGGGTCAGGACGTACGGCGCCTTGCTCTTGGCCACCACTTCGGCCATTCCCGGCTCGATCGTGAGGCCCGAGACATCATTGATGATCGCGGCTCCGGCCGCCAGGGCAGCTTCAGCCGTGGAGGTATGGGTGGTGTCGATGCTGACGAGCGCGCCGGCCTTGACCAGCGCCTCAATGACGGGCAGGACCCGCCGCTGCTCCTCTTCGGGGCTGACGTCCTCCGCGCCCGGACGCGTGGACTCGCCTCCGACGTCGATGATGTCGGCTCCCGCGTAAAACATCCGGAGGCCGGCGGCGATGGCGGTGTCCGCCGTCGGGTGCTTGCCGCCGTCGCTGAACGAATCCGGCGTGACATTGAGGATGCCCATCACGAGGGCGCGGCCTGTGGGCAGGTCTTCAAATTTGGCAGCCGGCCGCGGTTTGCGCAGGATGGGCAGCGGGGATGTTGCGGGTCCGGTTCCAGGTGCTGCAGCTAGGGAATCCATAGTCTGTTTATTACCTTCCGAGTATGAGGCTCATGGCTTCGGCACGGGTGGCCGGGTCATGAAGCTGCCCGCGGACCGCGCTTGTGACGGTTTTGGCCCCGGGCTTGCGGATGCCGCGCATGGACATGCACATGTGTTCGCATTCCACCACCACGATGGCTCCGCGCGGCTTGAGATATGTGACGAGCGCCTCGACGATCTGCGTGGTGAGCCGTTCCTGGACCTGCGGACGGCGGGCGAAAATGTCCACCAGCCGCGCCAGCTTGCTCAGGCCCGTCACCTTGCCGTCGTGCGACGGGATGTATCCCACATGGGCCACACCGTGGAACGGCACGAGGTGGTGCTCGCAGGTTGAGTAGAACGGAATGTCCTTCACCAGCACCAGTTCCTCGTGGTCGAGGTCGAAGGTAGTGGACAGTACGGTTGCCGGATCCTGGTGCAGGCCTGCAAAGACCTCGGCGTAGGCCTTGGCAACCCGCTTGGGCGTATCCTGCAGCCCGCCGCGGTCCGGATCCTCGCCGATGGCCAAGAGAATTTCGCGCACCGCCGCTTCAATCCGGGGCCTGTCCACCCTGTAGTGGTGGCCGGATCCGCCCACCGCGGAGTGATCGGCGGAGGCGGCAAGGTCGTCGTCGTCGAAGTGAGTCACAGCAAGAGCTTAGCCGCGGTAGCCGTCCGAGCCGGCTTCCGTTACCCCGCCCTGGAAGGAGGCGTCTTCAGAAACACCCTGGGGATGAGGCGGCAGCGCGTCCAGCGGTTCTTCCAGCCGGGCTTCCTTGGCTTCTTCCTGGGCCTCGCGTTCGGCCTTCTCCAGCCGGGACTCCACCGGTCCGGCAGCCTGCACGGGCCGGGTTTCCTTGGACAGCCACACTTCGCGGAAATCGCGCTTGCGGATGTCGCGGAAGACGTGGGCGATCTCGGCCTGGTTCAGGGTTTCGCGTTCCAGCAGTTCCAGGGCCAGCCGGTCCAGGACGTCGCGGTTTTCGGTGAGGATGGCGTATGCCTCGTCGTGGGCCTGGTCGATCAGGCGGCGGACTTCCTCATCCACGATGTAGGCGATCTGGTCCGAGTAGTTGCGCTCGTGGCTGGCGTCGCGGCCCAGGAACGGCTCGCCGCCGCCCTGGCCCAGGCGGACAGCACCGACGCGTTCGCTCATGCCGTACTGCGTGACCATCTGGCGGGCCGTGCCGGTGGCCTTTTCGATGTCGTTCGAGGCGCCGGTGGAGGGATCGTGGAAGACGATCTCCTCGGCTACCCGGCCGCCCATGGCGTAGGCCATCTGGTCCAGCAGCTCGTTGCGGGTGATGGAATACTTGTCGTTCTCCGGGACCACCATGGTGTAGCCCAGTGCGCGGCCGCGGGGCAGGATGGTGATCTTGGTGACCGGTGCCGAGTTGCGCAATGCCGCGGCCACCAGGGCGTGGCCGCCTTCGTGGTAGGCCGTGATCTTGCGCTCGTGTTCCTTCATGACTCGGCTGCGCTTCTGCGGGCCGGCCATGACACGGTCGATCGCTTCGTCCAGGGCGCGGTCATCGATCAGGTTGGCGTTGGAGCGGGCGGTCAGCAGGGCCGCCTCGTTCAGCACGTTGGCGAGGTCCGCGCCGGTGTAGCCCGGGGTCTTCTTGGCCACGGCCTTGAGGTCAACGCCCTGTGCGATCGGCTTGCCCTTGGCGTGCACCTGGAGGATCTGGTCGCGGCCCACGAGGTCCGGGGCTTCAACTGAGATCTGACGGTCGAAGCGGCCCGGGCGGAGCAGCGCCGGGTCCAGGACGTCCGGCCTGTTGGTGGCGGCGATCAGGATGACATTCGTCTTGACGTCGAAGCCGTCCATTTCAACCAGCAGCTGGTTGAGGGTCTGCTCGCGTTCGTCGTTGCCGCCGCCGATGCCGGCACCGCGGTGGCGCCCGACGGCGTCGATCTCGTCGACGAAGATGATGGCCGGCGAGTTGGCCTTGGCCTGCTCGAAGAGGTCACGGACGCGGGAAGCACCAACACCGACGAACATTTCAACGAAGTCCGAACCGGAGATGGAGAAGAACGGCACGCCGGCCTCACCCGCGACGGCGCGGGCCAGGAGGGTCTTGCCGGTACCCGGAGGACCGTACAGCAGCACGCCCTTGGGGATCTTGGCGCCCACGGCCTGAAACTTGGCGGGTTCGGCAAGGAATTCTTTGATTTCCTGGAGCTCTTCAACGGCCTCATCGGCACCTGCGACGTCCGCGAAGGTCACCTGCGGCATGTCCTTGTTGACCATTTTGGCCTTGGACTTGCCGAACTGCATGACCTTGGAGCCGCCGCCCTGCATCCGGGACAGGAGGAACCAGAAAAGGACGCCGAGCAGCAGGACCGGGATCAGCAGGGAGAACAGTCCGGACAGCCAGTTGCTCTCCACCGGCTGGTCTGTGTAGCCCTTGGAGGGGTTGGAGTCGGTGACGGCCTTGACCACATCCGGGCCGCGGTCGTTGACAAAGAAGAACTGGACGTTCTTGCCCTTGTCCTGCCCGTCGATGACCAGGTTGTCCTTCAGGACCAGGTCCACGCGGTTTTCGCCGTCGAAGATCTTTGCCTGTTCGACCTTGCCGCTCTGGGCAAGCAGCTCGAGGCCGGGCTGGGTGTCGATCCGTGTGGCACCGCCCGGAGCCAACGTTGCAAAGGCCAGCAGGAGCATGCCGACCACAACGATGATCCAGATGCCCGGGCCCTTGAAGAAACTCTTAGCTTTCATCTGTTCGGGGGCAGGCCCCGTCCCTCCTGGTAGTGCTGCACGGCGCGTGGTCTGCGCGCGTGTGGTGCTGCGTCAGCTTCTAGCTATACACCGCCGGAGTAATTCACGCACGGTGTAGGACAAAAGTTCCCTGTGGGCGTAGCGGAAACGCGCAATGGGGAGGCCGCGTGGCAGCGTCCGCGCAGGTCAGGGGCGCAATCGGCGCTCTCGCATTTCTGCACCACTTTCTCACCGCGGCGGACCCGTGGCCGCGGATTGTCGCCGCCCGGAAGGGCGGCGACACCAGGCTGGCGCACCTCAAAAGCGCAGGCTTCTCGAAAGTGCAGGCTTCACCCGGAGCCAGATCGGCCGCAGCATTTTCCGCACCTCTTTAACCGGGTCACGCCGCCGCCGGACCTGTGATTCCAAGGTCCGGCGGCGGCATGGTGGCCCAAGAGGCGCTTACTCGTAAACGTGCGGCGCCAGGGTGCCCACGAAGTCCAGGTTGCGGTACTTTTCGGCGTAGTCCAGGCCGTAGCCCACCACGAACTCGTTGGGGATGTCGTAGCCGACGTACTTGACGTCGATCTGAACCTTGGCCGCAGTGGGCTTGCGGAAGGCCGTGCAGATTTCCACCGAAGCGGTGCCGCGGGACTCCAGGTTGGTCTTCAGCCAGGAGAGGGTGAGGCCGGAGTCGATGATGTCCTCGACGATCAGCACGTCCTTGCCCATGAGGTCCGTGTCGAGGTCCTTCAGGATGCGCACCACACCGGAGGACTGCGTGCCAGAGCCGTAGGAGGAGACGGCCATCCAGTCCATCGAGATGTGGCTGTGCAGTGCACGCGCAAGGTCCGCCATGACCATGACCGCGCCCTTGAGCACACCCACGATCAGGATTTCGCGCCCTTCATAGTCCTTATCGATCTGCGCCGCCAGCTCGGTGATGCGCTGCTGGATCTGTTCCTTGGTGTAGAGAACGTGCTTGAGGTCTGCCTGGACGTCGGATGAATCCACCAATTGCTCCTGTGTAGATGCGGGTGCGACTATTTTCGGGCCGGAGTGTGAAGCCGGAATACAAGCTTCCCACAGCGGGCGCCCTCCCGGGGAACCCCTGCAGTCCCGCCCTTCTCCCCGCCGCGCTCCTCCGCCAACAGCTGTGCCAGCGAAAGCCGGTACACGCTCACTCCCCCCGGCAGCTCCACGGGCCCCGCCGATCCCTTCCGCCGCAGCAGCGCTTCCGCGGCCAGTAGCCGCTGGTAGCTGGGCTGTTGACCCCCGACGTCGGCCGCCGCCTTGGCGATCACCCGGAACCTTATGGCCGGCGCCAGTTCGTTGAGGGCCTCCTCGGGAAGGCTGATGTCCAGCCCGTCCCGCTCGGCGAGGGCGGTGAAGGTGTTGTTGGCCACCTCTTCCAGATAGTCCGCGTCGAGCTGGAGAATGGCGGCGGTGCGGGCCAGGGATTCCGCGACTCCGGGGCCGAGCTTTTCCTCCAGCAGCGGCAAGACCTCCACGCGGGTCCGGGAACGGGCGAAGGCGGGATCGGCGTTGCTGGGATCGTGCCACGGATCGAGTTCCTCGGCACGGCAGATTTCCAGGGTGTCCGCGCGCCGCAGTCCGAGGAAAGGCCGCAACAGCTTCCCGCGGACGGGGCGCATTCCGGCCAGTGACCTCGTGCCCGAGCCGCGGGCGAGCCCCAGCAGTACCTGCTCGGCCTGGTCGTCGAGGGTGTGCCCGAGGAGAATAGCGGCCGCATCGCACTCCGTTGCAGCGGCTTCAAGGGCAGCATGCCGGGCGTCCCTCGCCGCAGCCTCGGGACCCATGCCGCTGGAGGCCACCTCGACGGCACGGACCATTATTGGGCTGAGGCCGAGTTCCGCCAGGGTCTCGGCGGTGCGGGCAGCCACATCCGCGGATCCGGGCTGCAGTTGATGGTCCACCACCACGGCGCCCACGGCCACCGGCTGCCCGTCCACGTGGCCGCGGCGGGCAAAATAGGCGGCCACGGCGGCGAGCGCCAGCGAATCGGGTCCGCCGCTGCACGCCACCAGGACCCGGTCCGGATAACCGGCCCGGGCCAGGGCGTCCTGCACCATTTTCCGCGCGGTGCCGACGACCGGCACCAGCCGGCCCGGCCGCCGTCGGCCGCCGGAAAGCGGGCGTCCGCTGGAAACTGGTGGTCCGCCTGAAAGCGGTGGTCCGCCTGAAAGCGGTGGTCCGCTGGAAACGCCCTGCACGGAGACTAGAGTCCCATCCTGTCGAGCCAGATCCTGGCATCATGGATTTCCGGCTCGGTGGGCAGGTTCCCGGCAGATTCCCAGACCCGGTTGAAGCCCTCCATGCCGGCGACATCCACCACGGCTCGCACGAACTTGGCACCGTCGCTGTACTGGCGCATCTTGGCATCCAGTCCCAGGAGACTGCGGATGAACTTCTCGATGGCCCCACGGTCCTTGCCGCGGGCGTTGAACCGCTGCCGGATGGTCTTCACGGACGGGACGATGCTCGCATCGACGGCATCCATCACCACGTTGGCGTGGCCTTCGAGCAGGCTCATCACGGCCGTGAGGTGGGACAGTGCCGCTTTTTCCTCAGGGTTCTGCAGGAGGTCAAGGATGGCGCCGCGGCCGGGTGTGGCGCCCGATGCCGTGCGGTCCTTCAGGGAGCGGGCGGCTGCGGAGGCCCGTTCCATGAGGGAGTCGACGTTGCCGAGGAGGTGGCCGCTGAGGTTGTCGATCTCGTTCAGCATGTGGTGTCGCAGCCACGGCGCCGCCGCGAACTGCACCCGGTGCGTCTGTTCGTGCAGGCAGACCCAGAGCCGGAAGTCCTCAGGCGCCACGTTGAGCTCGCGCTCCACGGAGATGATGTTCGGCGCCACGAGGAGCAGGCGGCCGCCCGATGGCGCCGTGGACCCTTCGGCGAGCGCGGCGAAGGGATCGTACTGGCCCAGGACCTTGCTCGAAAGAAACGCCAGCACCGCACCGAGCTGGCTGCCTGTGATGGCACCGCTGACGCTGGCCGCCCCGGGGCTGATGGTTCCTTTGCGGTTCTCCATCATCCGTTCGATGGCGGGCTTCAGCATGACGGCGAAGCTCTGGGTGTTGGCCTTGGCCCAGGACGCCCGGTCCACTACGAGCACATTGGAATCCCGGAGATCTCGGGCGGCTTCCAGGCCGGTGATGTGGTGTACGTGCGGCACGGACGCATCGGCCAGCTCGCGCAGCTGGTGAACGGCCTCGCCGATCTCGGCGGCCTTCAGGGGCGGGCCGGCGGGAGCCAGGCGGGCGGCCGCGGACGCGGCGAGCTCCCAGTTGATCAGGGCCGGGCCCTGGGCTGATGTCTGGCCTGCTGTTGACTCCATACGCTCCATCAGACCACACGCTCCCGGCTGCGCGCCTTAAGTTCGCTGACCGGCGAACAGCCGTGCGCCTCAGGCCTGCCGCGGCCGGTTGCTGCCCTCAGCGCTTAGCGGCAGCCGCAGGCGGCGAGCACCGTGGCGGAGGCATCCAGCGCCGGCTTATTTCCGTCGGCGCCGGGGGTCAGGCCGTTGCCTATGAAGGAGAACACCAGGAGCCGCCCGTCGGCGTCCACTACGTACCCGCTCAGCGCAATGACCGTGTTCAGGGTTCCCGTTTTGGCCCGGACCAGCCCGGCGCCTTCAGCACTGGACTCGTCTATATACCTGTCGCCCAGCGTCCCCGTGAGGCCTGCCACCGGGAAGCCCGCCAGCGCTGCCCTGAGCCGGGTGTCGCGGCCCGAGGTGATGGCGCGGACCACCTCAGCGAACTGCCGGGCGGAGACCTGGTTGTCCAGTGCCAGCCCGGAAACGTCCGCAACAGCCATGCCGCCGGTCGGGATGCCGAGGTCCGCGAGCTGCTTCAGCACCGCGGCCTTGGCCGCCTCGCTGCTTGCCGGCTGCCCGGCGGCCGCCGCAGCCATCCGGCCGAGGGTCTCGGCCAGGTAGTTGTCCGACGTCTGGAGCATGAGGTCCACCTGCTGGCTGACCGTCGCCGACTCCACTTCCCCCAGCACGGCGGCGTCCGCTGCCGGCTTCCCTTCAAGACGTCCGACGCCGGGCGCCACCTTCAGTCCGGCGGCGGCCCCGGCCGCTTTGAGCTGCGCTGCGAAGGCCTCGCCGGCGGCGATGGCGGAATCCTGCGGACGCGGCCCGGTGACCACTGCCGGGTCGAAACGTGCCGAGTTCAGCGCCAGCGGGAAGAGCGGCGCCACCTCCCCGGCAGCGACGTCGTCCGGGCTCCAGGCCGGGCTGAGGGAAGGTCCGGTGAACAGGGAGTCGTCCACGAGCACTTCCACCGACCCTGCGAACCCGTCCCGGCGCAGCGACTCGGCAGTCAGTTTGGCGAGGGTGGCAAGGCCGGCGTGGCCGAGTACCTTGCCTTCGGCGGATTCGCCCGCGCCCAGCAGGACGTCCCCGCCGCCCACGAGCACCACCGCCCTTGACTTGGCGGCCGGACGGGCCTTGGCCCCGATTGCCGGGCCTGCGACGGCTTTCGTGCTGAACCGCGTCTCCGGACCGATCCCCCGCAGCGCCGCCACAGCGGTGAGCAGCTTCATGTTTGAGGCCGGGATCCTGTTGGCCGCGCCGCCCCGGTCGAACAACACCGTGCCCGTGGCCGCGTCCTGGACAATCCCCGTAAAGGTGCCGGCGCCGTCGGTCTTCAGGACGGGACCGAGCCTGGCCGCAACCTGCGCAGGTACCGGAACGGGCGCCGTGTTGCTGAGCGGCCCGATTCCCTGCGGGACGGACAGCCGGTCCGGCACAAGCTGCCAGGTGGGGATTGGCGCGGGGACCTCCGCGGACTGGTCCGGGCCGGTCAAGCCCTGCGCGACCAGCATCCCCGCAGGAAGGGCCAGGGCGGCCAGAAGGACCGTGAGCAGCAGCATTGGCCAAGCCCGAATCAGTGCACGGAGTGGTCGGCTGATCGATCGGCTGGACGGCGCACTGCGTCTTGCGCGGCCGGTTGCCGTGCGGTTGGTGCCCCTCATGCTGCTGGTCCTCAAAGTCCTGAAATTACCCCATTAGTTCCTGAAACCTGGGCCTCTCGCTATATCCTCAATAGTAGTCGGCGGCAATGACTGTCCTTCCAGCGTGCCGCGAACACCCAGCAATCGTCGAGGAGCATTCCATGAAGCATGACGTGACCATCGAGATCCCCAGGGGATCGCGCGTCAAGTACGAAGTCGACCATGAGACCGGCCGAGTCCGCCTGGACCGCGTCCTCTTTACCTCCATGCACTACCCCACCCACTACGGTTTCTTCGAGAACACCCTCGGCGAAGACGGCGACCCGCTGGACGCACTGGTGCTCCTGCAGGACTTCGATCTGCACCCGGGCGTCATCGTTGAAGCGCGCCCCATCGGCGTCTTCAACATGACGGACGACGGCGGCGGCGACGCCAAGGTCCTGTGCGTGCCGGCGGACCCCCGTTTCGACCACATCCAGGAAGTCAGCGATGTCAGTGAGTTCCTGATCAAGGAGATCGAGCACTTCTTCACCCGCTACAAGGACCTGGAGCCGGGCAAGTGGGTCAAGGCCGAGGGCTGGGCCGACCGCGCCGCCGCAGAAGCTGAGCTCGAGGCATCCATCAAGCGCTACGTGCCTGCAGCGCACTGACGCTTTCTTAAAGGCTGCCCGACGGCGGCGGGGGTTCCCTGCGAACCGCACCCGCCGCCGTCGGTGTTTAACCGCAAGTTCCAGGCCGGCCGCGTTCAGCAGGCCGCTCCCGCAACAGCTGCGTTCGGGCCCGATTTCGGGAGTGGCCAGCTTGTCTCGCGGCTACCAACCGGTAGGCTGTTTTTCACCATGTTCACGCTGACTATCAACCAAACAGACAGCCGGCGCGACGGCGACCGGGTCCCGACGCTGCTCAAGGATCTGCGGCATATCCCGGCACGCCTGGACTTCGATCGCTCGGTAGAGGACGAGGTCCAGGGGATCCTGGACTGCCCGCATCAGACCGTGGAGGCAGCGCTGATCGCCCTGCGGTGCGGCAGTTGGTATGTGGGGGTCGGGGTAGGGCCTGTCAACGAGCCCCTGCCGAACCAGATCAAGGACGCTTCCGGGCACGGGCTCGTCTACGCGCGCCGGGCCGTGGACCGGCTCCGCAACGGCAAAGACCGGATACCGGTGGCGGTCGAAGGACCGCTGGCAGACCTTGCCGCGGAATGTGAAGCAGTCATGCGGCTGCTGGGCCAGATCGTCCGGGACCGGAGCGAGGCAGAATGGCGTGTCCTCGATCTGCTGACCCCCGGCGTCAGGGGCCAGCAGAAGGCGGTGGCCGCGGAGCTGGGCATCACGTCCCAGGCCGTCAGCAAGGCCGTTTCAAGGTCGCAGTGGAACGAGGAGCATGCCGCCCGCCCCGCCGCTGCCCGGCTGCTGTCCCTCATTCTCGAGGTCCGCTAGCGCCCCTTTGGCTGCCGTAAGGCTTCTTTGCGTTGCGCTGGTTCTGCCGCGTTGAACCCGCTCGTGCCTCGTAGTGGAGCGCACACAATAAATTGGCTGGTCAAGCGGGGAATGCGTTACCGCCGGCGCGCAAGTCGCAGATACGTCGCAACTAGACGGGGGACGACGACGTAGACGGCGGCGGGGACGACGACGAGCGTGATCGCGAGGGCCCGGAGCACAGGTGGCCATGGCCCGATCAACGGTGTGAGCGCCCACTGGCTGAGCGCGACGAGCGGGAAGATCGCGGCCCACGTGATGACGGCCCGCTCATGCACCGTGGGCGGTGCGGGTGTCCGGGTCGGGGTTGGTGCTGTGGCGTACATGGCGGGCTCCTTTCGGTCTGTATGCCTTCCTGATGCCCTTCATCCTAGGTTTCGAGGGCTGGCCGGGACATCGGGGCAACTACTCAAGTGCGTACTCATTTGGGCTGGACACCCTTCCTTCGCCCCGCAGATACTGATGGCATGGCCAGGAGAACCCTCCCCACGGCACCCAAGACGCGGGTCCCCGGGCGTCTCCCGGCGTCTGGGAGCAGCTTCGTTGGCCGCACTGCCGAACTCGCCGCTGTCACCGACACTCTCCTGTCGAGGCGCCTCGTGACGCTCGCCGGACCCGGTGGCGTCGGGAAGACACGCGTAGCCCTCGCCGCCGTTCATGCCGCCGGGGACCGCCTTGGCCATCCGGTATTCGTCGACCTCACCCGTATCCCCGAAGGCGCCCCGGTGGCGCTCGCGGTAGCAGAGGCCATGGGCCTTCGCGGCGTCAAGAGGGAGGGTGCCCTCGACGCGATCCTGTGGTGGCTCGACGGCAGAGAGCGGGTGCTCCTCGTGCTGGACAACACCGAGCATGTCCTTGAGGAGACGGCTGCGCTCGTGGCCGAGCTCCTCGAAGCGGCCGTGGAATGTACCGTCCTGGTCACGACCCGACAGCCCCTCCACGTCGCGGGCGAGCATATCGTCCCGGTGGGGCCCATGCTCGACGACGACGCCGAGACTCTCTTCTGGGAGCGCGCGCTAGCGGTGCGACCGTCGCTTTCGTTCTCCACGGAGTCCCGCTCCGCGTCCCGGGAGCTGTGCGCGCGCCTGGACCGGCTGCCGCTGGCCGTTGAGTTGGCAGCCGCCCGCATGTCCGTCATGACGCCGGCGGAGATGCTGCCGCTGCTCGAGCGCCGCCTGCGTGCCCTTGGATCCGGATCTGCCACAGGGCCGGCCCGCCATCGCAGCCTGCGGGCCTGCATCGCTACAAGTGTGGACGCGCTTGGGGAGCGCGAGCGCGCTGCATTCGAGGCATGCGCCGTCTTCGCGAGCCCGTTCGACGCACGGGCGGTGGCCGCCGTCGCGGGTGCGTCACTCGAGGACCTCGAAGACCTCGTCGCCCGATCCCTGCTCCAGCCATCCGTCGACAGTGCCGGCCACACGGTCTTCCGCCTTCTCGAGAGCTTGCGCGAGTTCGCTCGCGAAGGGCTCGACGCCGGACGGCTCGAGGAGGTGCAGAGGCGCCACCTAGCGTGGATCGCGGCAGAGTTCGGTGCCGACCGGCCATTGAGCGTGATGGAGAGCTCACGCAACGGGCAAGCCGTCGATCGCCTGCCCGATCTCCGGGCGGCTCTCGACTTCGCGGTCGTCGCCGCACCTGCCGAGGGCCTTCGGCTCATGGGCGCGACGCGCGAGCTGTGGTTCCGCAATGCCCAGGACGAAGGGCTCTCCCGGGCCATCGGTCTTCTGGAACGTCATCCAATCGCCGATGAGGCGCGCGCCGAAGGGCTTGTGACCGCTTCCGTCTGCCACACGTCGCGGCAGGAGACCGAGGCCGGGAACCGGCTGGCCGCGGAGGCGCTCGCCATCCTCGAACGGGATTCAGCAGGGGCAGGATCCGCCTTCTTCTACCAGGCCATCGCCCGATGTCTTGCCAAAGACACCGAGGGTTCAGTGGAGTCGTGCCGGGCGGCTCTGGATGTCTATACGAAGCTCGGCGATGCGGCCGGACGGAGCAGGGCCGTCGGCATGCTGGGTATGGCGGCGGTGTGGGCCCGTCGCGACGAGGAGGCGATCGGCATCCTCCATGAGGCTGTGGATCTTGCCGTCGACGCGGGGGACCTCTGGGCCCAAGGGCAGATCCTCACCTACTTGGGCCTCGCCGAGTCGAATCTGGGCCGCACCGTGGCGGGCCGGGCCAGGCTTTTCGAAGGGGTGGACGCCTTCGCCCGAGTTGGGGACATTTCCTACCGCGGCGTCGCGCTCGCCCGCCTCGCGGCGCTGACTGTGACGCGGGACCCGACGACGGCGGTGCGGGCGGCCGCCGCGACCACGCGTCGGGAGGGGGCCGGGGGGAGGTTCCACGAGATCGCGCTTGCCGACCTCGCCCAAGTACAGTCGACCGCGGAGCTGCTGCTCGGACCGCACAGCTTCGCGGTCGCGTGGGAAGCCGGGGAGAAGCTCTCCTTCGCGGAGGCCGCGGCGGAGCTCCGGGCCGTCGGCGGCGGGCTGCAGCCGGACATACTGACGCCCCGCGAACTCGAGATCGCCGAGCTTGTGCGCCGAGGTCTCGGCAACGTGTCGATCGCGACGCAGCTCTCGCTCTCGGCGCGTACCGTCGAGAACCACGTCGCGCATGCCCTGACGAAGTTGGGACTGCACAGTCGCGCGGCCTTGGCTGTCTGGGCGGCGGAGCGCCGGAGGCCTGACTGAACGGGCGCAGCCATTTGCCGAACGTCGGTGCCAGTTGCTGGGTGGCAGCCGGCGTTACAGGAGGCTGCGCAGAACGTGGGCGGCGCCGTCGTCGTAAACGGACTTGGTGACCTCGTCAGCGGCGGCGGCCACTTCTTCTGGGGCCTGGCCCATGGCAACGCCGCGGCCCGCCCAGGTGAGCATCTCGATGTCGTTGCGGCCGTCGCCGATGGCCACGGTGCATGAGACGTCCACGCCAAGGCTGCTGCGGAGCTTTTCGAGGGCGCTGGCCTTGGTGACTCCAGCTGCAGCTATGTCCAGCCAGGCCGTCCAGCCAACCGAATAGGTCACGCCGGCGAGGCCGATGTGCTGGATGGCCTCGTTGAACTCTTCCGGGGTGTTCTCGGCGCTGAACACCACCACGCGGACCGCGGTGGCCTCAAGCATGGTCTGGAAGTCGGTGCCAATGGCCTCGACTCCGAAGCTGGCATCCTGGAACCGCTCAGTGGACAGGAAGTTGCCGTCCTCATCCTCCAGGGCGTATTTGGCCGAGGGGAGCCGCTTGCGGAGGGCGCGCAGCGCGGGGCCGGGGTCGAAGGTGGCCTTGTGGATGATCTCGTAGCCGTCTGTCAGCTCGGGATGCAGGCGCAGCGTGACGCCGCCGTTGCAGCAGACGGCGTAGCCGCGGTCGATGCCGATCTGCTCAATCACCGGAAGGGTGGCGTTGAGCGAACGGCCGGTGGCGATCATGACCTCATGGCCTGCTGCCACCACGGCCTGCGCGGCTTCGCGGACAGGGGCGGACATGTGGCCGTCGTGGTCAACGAGGGTGCCGTCCACGTCCAGCGCGATCATGAGTTTCTGCGGGGTTTCTCGCTGGTCTTCGATGCCAGCGGCTGAGGATTCAGTCATTGTAGTCATGCCTCCTAGTACAGCAGACACCCCTGACACCCGCTAGGACGCAGGCCACAGCACTGTGTGAACACCGGGTAAATATTCACAGCTTTTCCCCGGTGTGAGTGTTTACCCGGTGTCGCCGGCGGGGGTTAGAGGACGGGCAGGACCTGGAGGCCGCCGAGGTACTTCTGCAGGGCCGCGGGCACGTTGACTGAGCCGTCCGGGTTCTGGTGGTGCTCCAGGATGGCCACGATCCAGCGGGTGGTGGCCAGCGTGCCGTTGAGCGTGGCGACGGCCCTGGTGCCCTTGGGGGCGCCGTCCTCGTTGAGCACGCGTTCGCGGATGTTCAGGCGGCGGGCCTGGAATGTCGTGCAGTTGGAGGTGGAGGTCAGCTCCCGGTAGTTACCCTGGGTGGGGATCCAGGCTTCGCAGTCGAACTTGCGGGCCGCGGACATGCCGAGGTCGCCCGCGGCGGTGTCGATCACGCGGTACGGGAGCTCGCACTTGGCCAGCATCTCCTCTTCCCAGGCGAGCAGGCGCCTGTGTTCCGCGGCGGCCTCTTCAACGGTGGTGTAGATGAACATCTCCACTTTGTTGAACTGGTGCACGCGGATGATGCCGCGGGTGTCCTTGCCGTGCGATCCGGCCTCGCGGCGGTAGCAGGAGCTCTGGCCGGCGAAACGGATGGGACCCGCCGTGAGGTCCAGGATCTCGTCGGCATGGTACCCGGCCAGCGCCACCTCGGAGGTTCCCACCAGATAAAGGTCGTCTTCGGCGAGACGGTAGATCTCGGCGTCGTGCTTCACATCAAAGCCGGTGCCCTGCATGATCTCGGGACGCACCAATGTGGGCGTGATCATGGGGACAAAGCCGGCCTCGATGGCCTGGTCCATGGCCATCTGCAGCAGCGCCATCTCCAGCCTGGCGCCGACGCCCCGCAGGAAATAGAACCGCGAGCCGGACACCTTGGCGCCCCGCTCCATGTCGATTGCGCCGATCAGCTCACCGATCTCCAGGTGGTCGCGCGGCTCGAAGTCGGGAAATTCGCGGGGTGCGCCGACGGTCCTGACCACAATGTAGTCGTCCTCGCCGCCTTCGGGCACGCCGTCTTCAATGAGGTTGGGAATGGTACGCAGCAGCTCTTCCTGCTTGGCCTGCGCGGCGTCGGCTTCGGCGGAGGCGGCCTTGACGGCACCGGCGAGCTCGCGGACCTCAGCGAGCAGTGCCTGCTTCTCCTCGCCCTTGGCCTGGGCCACCTTCTTGCCGAACACATTCTGTTCAGCGCGGAGGTTTTCGAAGCTGATCAACGCGGCCCGGCGGGCGGCATCCGCGTCGATGATCGCGTCCACCACGGTTTCGTCCGCACCTCGGGCGCGCTGGCTGGCGCGGTACTTGTCCGGATTTTCGCTGAGGTCTTTTACGTCGATCACCAGACAAGAGTATCGAATATGCCGGGCTGCCCGGCGCGGACGCTGTTCCCGATTGCCGGGGGCTCCGATGCGAACCCGTTGCTGGACACCCCGCCGAACCGGGAGCGGTGCCTGGCGGGATAGTGTTGAAGCACCATGAGCGACTTGCTTCTCTACGTCCTGATCGCTGGGGCCCTGGCATTCGCCGTCTCCAGCTGGTGGGGCGTGCGCAGCCTCAAGGCCCTGCATGCGCGCAGCGCCGTGCGGGAAGACACCCATGCGCACGGCCTGGAACGCCAGCGTGTTGCCGTGGTTCTGAACCCCATCAAGGCCAAGTCGGCCGAGGCGCGCGCCGCCATCCAGCGGGCCTGCCTTGCGGCAGGCTGGGAGGCCCCCCGGTTTTTTGAGACGACGGCGGATGACCCCGGCCACTCACAGGTGCGGGCAGCGCTCCACTACGGCGCCGACGTCGTCCTCGTGGGCGGCGGTGACGGCACCGTCCGCGTCGTGGCTGAGTCGCTCGCCCACACGGGTGTGGCGATGGGCCTGATCCCGCTCGGCACGGGAAACCTGCTGGCGCGCAATGTGGACGTGGACCTGTACGACCTATACGGCAACGTCCAGACGGCCCTCTTCGGCCATCAGCGGTACATCGATACGGCCCGGATGCAAATCGAGAACTCGGCGACCGGCGCTTCGTCCAACCATGCATTCCTGGTTATCGCCGGCATCGGTATGGACGCCGAGGTGGTGGGTGATACGAATGCCGGGCTAAAGCGTGCCGTGGGCTGGCTGGCGTACACCGAGGCAGGCGTCCGGCACATGCCCGGACGCCGGAAGAAAGTGTCGATTTCGCTGGACGACCAGCCCGAACAGATGCGCAAGATCCGCAGCGTCCTCTTCGCCAACTGCGGACTCGTACCCGGCGGCATCGACCTGATCCCCCAGGCCATGATCGACGACGGAATGCTGGACGTCGTGGTGATGAGCCCGCGAAGCGCCGTGGGCTGGCTGGCGATGTACACGAAGATTTTGTTCAAGCACAAGCGGCACCTGCCCGTGATGAGCGTCTACCGCTCCGGGAAGGTGGTCATCAGATGCCCGGAGCCCATGCCCACACAACTGGACGGCGACACCTCCGGGGAAGCCACTAAAGTCACGGTTCAGGTGGATCCCGGATCCCTGCTGATCCGGGTCAGGGCCATGCCCGGCATTGGCGCGGGCGGCAGCCAGGCCTAGTCCTAGGCGGACTTGGCGGTTCCAGCATGCTTGGCGGCCTCGGCTGCCTTGGCGGCTGCACGGGCCTCGGACTGCTCGCGGATCATGGCCTGTTCCTCTTCGAAGCGCAGGCGGTCCGCCCGGTCGGCGTCGTCCCCGTCCCAGTCCTGGTTTTCAGCGGTCGGCTTGGGATTGACGATCATTCCCTGGCCGTCGTTGTCGGCGCTGGCACTATCTGACATGACCCGCTCCCTTCGTTGGGGCCACCCCCCTTGTTGATCAGGCAAGCATACGCACAGTCCTAGGGGCAGGGAAGTGCCGTCAGGGGCATTTGTCTACGCTGTGGGCGAAGCATTTACGGTCATTCCGGAGCCCAGCGTCTCCGCCGCGAGAATATCTCGGACCCACGCATGCGCAGCCCGGAATGCTTCGTCGGAAGTATGCGGCGCTACCACCGGGCTCTGCGCATCCGCGCGCCCGTAGGAGCCGAGGAACCTCGTGGCGGGGCTGATGCGGTGCAGCCCGGCAAGTGCGTCTGCGACCCGTGCGTCCGCCACATGGCCGTCGGCATCGATGCTGAAGAAATAGTGGCCAAGGTACTGCCCGGTGGGTCGGGATTCGATCCGGCTCAGGTTCACCCCGCGTGTGGCGAACTGGTCCAGGATCTCCATGAGGGCACCGGGCCGGTCTTCAGGCAGCGGAACTACCACGGTGGTCTTATCCGCGCCGGTCCGGGCCGGTAGAACACCGGGACGGCTGACGAGGACAAAGCGCGTCACGGCTCCGGGGTTGTCGCCGATATTCTCGGCCAGCACGTGGAGCCCCGGCTGTTCCGCGGCAACAATGGGAGCGCAGATTGCGGCGTCATAGTGGGCATCATCCTCCAGGAGCCCCATCGCCGCGGCGGCAGTGGAGGAGCCCGGAACGTATTCAGCACCAGGGATATGCCCATCCACCCACAGCCTGCACTGGGCCCAGGCGTGGCCGTGGGTGGAGACGCGCCGGATCTGGGAAATGTCCGTGCCGGGCCTCGCTACGAGGACAAAACTGATGGGAACAAGCGCCTCGCGGATGATCCGGAGTTCCTGTCCCGTGGCGATGGCATCGAGGGTGGCCGTAACGCCGCCCTCGACGGAGTTCTCGATAGGGACCATTGCAGCGTCAGCAGATCCGTCGCGCACCTTGTCCAGCGCGGTGTTCACGTTGGACGACGGAACCCGGATGGCGTCTGCCGCGTCCGGGACCTGCATCAGCGCCGCCTCCGTGAACGTGCCCTCGGGGCCAAGGAAGGTATAGGTGGGACGTGAGGCAGACATCAGTATTCCTTACGAGTTATATAGGGGAAGGGCAGCGGTGGCCGAGCGGGTCAGAGAACCACAGGCTTGAGCCCGTTGTCCGAGACCAGCTGCTTGCCGGACTCGAGCCACTGGTCCATGCCGCCTGCGACATTGAGGGCCGAGTAGCCTTGGCCGACCAGCCACTGGGCGGCCCGGAATGACCGTCCGCCGGTGCGGCAGATGACGTAGAGGTCCTGGTCCGGGTCCAGGTCATCGATGCGGCCGGGCAGCTGGTCCAGGGGGATGTGCACCGCGCCTTCGGCGTGGCCGGCCACCCACTCGTAGTCTTCGCGCACATCCAGAATGGTGGCGTCCGCGGGAACCTCGTTGACGGTGACGGTATCGAAGTCGCTCATGGGAGTCCTCTCCTCGGCTGCAAGCTCTCAGCACCAGCGTATCGCCAGCGGGCAGCCCCGCGGCCCACGGGCGGCACGTTACGCTTCTTGGATCATGCAAAGGACAACAGCCCTGCCAGCCGGCACTCCCGCGGTCCGCGACGTGTCCGGCGACAGGGCGTTGCCCGCGCCCGGGAAGATGCGCCGCCTTGAGTGAGATCCACGACCTCTCAGCGGTGCTGCTCAGGGACGCACTGCGGTCCGGGGAGCTCTCCGCGCGAGAGGCAACAGCCCACTTCCTCCGGCGGATCGAGGCCGCGAATCCCCGGCTGGGCGCGTTCATCACGGTCACCGCGGACATGGCCCTGGCCCATGCCGCCGCGGCCGATGAGCTGCAGGCCCGCCTTCCCCGCGAGCAGCTGCCCCCGCTCCATGGTGTTCCGCTGGCGTTCAAGGACCTGACCGACGTGGCCGGCGTGGTCACAACGCACGGCAGCGCAGCCCTGGACCGCCGCCCGGCTCCCGTCGACGGCGCCCTCGCCGCGACACTAAAGGGTGCCGGGGCCATCTCACTCGGCAAGACGCAGGTTCCGGAATTCGGGCTGACGGCCTACAGCGAGAACCGCATCGCCCCGCCGTCGCGCAATCCGCACGCGCTGAGCCGCAGCTCGGGCGGTTCATCCGGCGGGAGTGCCGCCGCGGTGGCAGCCAAACTGCTGCCGTTCGCGCCGGGGTCCGACGGCGGCGGGTCTGTCAGGATTCCTGCTGCCGCGTGCGGCTTAGTGGGACTCAAACCCGGCCGCGGACTGGTTCCGGCGGGGGAAAGCAGCGGCGATCCCGCCGGGCTGGTGGTTTCAGGACCGCTGGCGCGCTCCGCCGCGGACGCGGCGCTCATGCTCGACGCGCTGGCTGCGGAGGGTCCTGAGGGCAGTGCGGTGAACGCGGCACCGGGCGGCGCCCGCTACCTGGAAGCCGTCAAGGCCGCACCGCCCAAGCTGCGGATCGGTGTGAGCCTGGACAGCCCGTGGTCCGCCATCTTCCCGTTCACCCCGGAACCCGAAGCGCTCGATGCCCTGGCAGCCGGCGCCCGGCTGCTGACAGACGCCGGGCACGACGTCGTCGAGACCGCCATCCGCTATGACAACCGTTATCCGGACGCCTTCACCACGGCCTGGACGGCCGGCGTCGGAGCCGCCCGGATAGCACCGCAGCGCGAGGCTTTGCTGGCCCCGCTCACGCGAACCTTCCGGCGCCGGGCACAGCAGCGCAGCGCCGCGAAACTGAACGAATCCCTCGCCTTTCTGCGCCAGTTCCAACGGGACACCCTGGCGCAGTACGCCGAATGGGACCTGATCCTGACGCCGTCACTCGCCCAAACGCCCCGGCCGGTGGGCTGGTTCACGGGCTCGGCCCACGGGGACGGCCACTGGCCGGCGTCGGAATGGGCGGGCGACGCCGACGGCGACTACCGGAAGCAGTGCGAATTCGCCCCGTGGTCCTCCATGGTGAACGTCTGCGGCCTGCCCGCCGTCAGCGTCCCGGTGCACTGGACCGGCGGTGGCAGCGCGGACGCGGGACTTCCCATGGGCATTCAGCTGATCGGCCCGATGGGATCCGAGGCGCTGCTCCTGCAGGTCGCGGCCCAGCTGGGGTATTAGGCCAGCTGGGCATGAGGCGCAGCTGTCGTACTGGCGGGGTTCTCAGCCGCGTGTTCGCCGACGCCTACGGCTGGACCGAAGAAGAACGACGACGGCTGCCGGAATTCGGCGCGGATGCCGCCCTTCTGTCGTTTGACCGCATGGAGCACAACGCCCGCACCCTCGGCGGCGGCTGGGCGCGGATGTGGGCCGAAGGAGCGGGCGGCATGATTCATCGCCGGCGTGCTTGGCTGGAGGTCAACGGCGGGCGACTGGTCCGGGCGCTGACAGATTGACGGGTTGCTTCCCGTTCCCCGGGCCGCTCCTCAGATGGTGCTGTACGAGTTGGTGGCTGCGACGCTGAACAGGAGCGCGAGGCTGACAATGGCCAGCACCGCGAGGGCCAGGCCGACGTATCCCATCACCAGACCGGCAAGGGCGAGCCCGCGTCCCGACGGTTCACGCCGCAGGGCCATGTGCCCCAGGATGACCGCCGCAATCTGCGGCAGGATGATGAACCCAAAACCGACGAAGACTGCGATGCCGCAGCACAGGCTGGCGATGCTCAGCGTTTTCGGTTCAGCCGGCATCCCGTAGTGGGGCTGGCCGTAGGGGCCGGCGTACTGCTGGCCATAGGGGCTGCCCTGGTTGCCGTAGGGGCTCCCGGGCTGGGCGTACGGGCGGCCGTACTGGCCGCCGTCGTAACCTGACCCGCCCTGTCCCTGGCCGAATTCCTGGCCATAGAGCGGCGGCGTGTACAGCGGGGGCGCCGGAATGTCCGAACCCTGCGGCGGAATATACGACGGCGGCTGGTAGCCGTCCGGCGTTGGGCCGCCGCCCGTTCCGTTGGGGCGCTGCTCTGTCATGGGGATCCCCTCTGAAAGTGTCCTAAGCAAAACACTACAGCCGCCCCGGGCAATGGCACGGGCAACCCGTCAATCACCCTCGGTGACTTTAGCGGGGCAAAATCTCCCAGACGACCCAAAGGGGCGGCAGAAGGAGTGCTGATAAGAGAATGGCTGCAATCAACGCCCCTCCCATGTACCGCGCCACACGGGTGCCGGGGGAACGGCGCCGCCCCGGCTGAGGAAAGCCGTTCCGGACGCCCGCGGGCCGGGCAGCCGGCCCCCGGCCCGCGGGGTACTGGACCCGGGAGGAGTGGATTGCGTGGTGAGGGACAACCGGAGGACATCGGCCGCTCGGACCAGCGACAGCCGGGCGTGATGCCTGGGATATCGCCGTGGCGGATGATCCAGCAGTTGGAGGCTGTGTGGTCGCTTGCCGGGGAGCCGGCGCCCTCAACCCTTCCTGGATCATGGCGGGGGCAGGTCGCGCCATGATGCCCGGGCCCTGCGGCTGCGTGAGGAGCTGGCCGAGCTGGGAATACAGCCCGATCACGGACTCAGAGTCAAGCACCCGGGGCAATGCTGCCACCGCCGCCACCAGCCGGTCGGTCCCATGCACTTCCACCCCGCAGGCGGTAGTTCCGGAAACTTCGTGCTGCGCCGCCATGCAGACCATGGAGCGCACGAACCTGCGCCGGTTCGCCGGAAGAAGGGCGGCCACGGCAGCGGCCTGCCCCAGCGCCACTTCTATAACAGGGTGCCGGGCATAGCCGTTCTGCCGCAGCACTCCGTCCCGGACCTCAACGTGGCCATTCCAGCACTTGGTGCTGATGACCACCACCCCGCCTGGCCCCACCAGGACGTGATCCAGCCTGGCCAAGGGGCGGCCGGGCCAGTGGACATCGTGCAGGAGAAACCAGCCGTGGGGCATCAGCAGGCCGAGTGTGCCTGCCACCAGCTGCTGGTAGCCGGCAGCGGCGTGCTCTGCCCGGTCAAGGTCGCGTTTCAGCCGCGCAATCCGTTCCGGCGACAACCGCGACTGTTCGAATGCCCCATCTGAAGCCCCCATTGCCCACCCCCATTCATTGCTATTCAGAGCGTCCCTGTTCAGATCGTCACTGTTCAGAGCGTCCCTGTTCAGAGCGTCACTGTTCTGAGCGTCGACCGTTGAGGCACCGCCAATCGGAGACCCGTTCCGTTCCGGCTCCTTTGCACGCCGCCCGGTATCTTTTTCGGCCGGCGGCTGTGACCGCCGTCGTCATTCTTTTTTGAAGGTAGCAGCCGCATAAACAGCCGGTATATAGGTACTTTTGGCGGTGAGTACTCAGTTTTTCCATGTCGATCTGCAACTAGCCGCACTATTTTCTGAAATTCGGCGTCATAGGGACCGGATTACGGACAACTCGTGTTGCGTTCCGGCCCCGTCTGGCATGCTGGTCCCATGGCTAGCCGCGCGGGTACAGTTGCCCAATCCCAAGACCTTGTTGACCTGACCGCTCTTCTGGATGCGTACTACGACGTCACGCCTGACCTGGGTGATCCCGGGCAGCGTGTGGCGTTCGGAACCTCCGGGCACCGCGGGTCCAGCCTGAAGGCGTCCTTTAATGAGGCGCACATCGTGGCCATCACCCAGGCCATCGTGGAATACCGGGCAGGGCAGGGCATCACCGGTCCGCTCTTCCTGGCCAAAGACACCCACGGGCTCAGCGAACCGGCGCAGAATTCCGCCCTGGAAGTTCTTGCCGCCAACGGCGTGAAGGTCCTCATCGACGCCCGCCACGGCTACACCCCCACCCCGGCCCTGAGCCACGCCATCCTGACCTACAACAGGAACGCCCCGGCCGGCGCTCCGCAGGCGGACGGCATTGTGGTCACGCCCAGCCACAACCCGCCCGGTGACGGCGGCTTCAAATACAACCCTCCGCATGGCGGACCTGCGGACACCGACGCCACCGGCTGGATCGCCAACCGGGCCAATGAACTGCTGGAGAACGGTCTTCGCGGCGTGAAGCGGATTCCGGTGGCTGAAGCCCTCGAGGCCGAGACCACGGGCAAGTTCGACTTCCTCAGCAGCTACGTTGACGATCTTCCGTCGGTCCTGGACCTGAACGCCATCCGCGAGGCCGGCGTCCGGATCGGCGCGGACCCCATGGGCGGCGCCTCCGTGGACTACTGGGGCGAGATCGGCGAACGGCACCACCTGAACCTCACCGTGGTCAACCCCACCGTGGACCCGCAGTGGGCCTTCATGACGCTGGACTGGGACGAGAAGATCCGCATGGACTGCTCCTCGCCGTCCGCCATGGCCTCGCTCATCAACCGGATGTCCGAAGGGGCGAACTACGACGTCGCCACCGGAAACGACGCCGACGCGGACCGCCACGGCATCGTGACACCCGATGGCGGGCTGATGAACCCGAACCACTACCTCGCCGTCGCGATCGACTACCTCTACCGCCACCGCACAGGCTGGAACCCGGAGTCCGTGATCGGGAAGACACTCGTGTCGTCCTCCATCATCGACCGCGTCGCCGGAAGCCTGGGCCGCAAGCTGGTCGAGGTGCCGGTGGGCTTCAAATGGTTCGTGCCGGGCCTGCTGTCCGGCGAAGGCGCGTTCGGCGGCGAGGAATCTGCCGGCGCCTCGTTCAACAAGATGGACGGCAGCGTCTGGACCACGGACAAGGACGGCATCCTGCTGGCCCTCCTCGCTTCGGAGATCACCGCGGTCACCGGGAAGTCCCCGTCGGAGCTCTACAAGGGCCTCACGGACCAGTTTGGTGCACCCGTGTACGCCCGCATCGACGCCGCTGCAACGCGGGAACAGAAGGCGGCGCTCGGAAAGCTGTCGTCGTCGGATGTCACGGCCACCGACCTGGCCGGCGAGACGATCACCGCGAAACTGACGGAGGCGCCGGGCAACGGAGCTTCCATCGGTGGCCTGAAGGTGGTCACGGAGAACGCCTGGTTCGCCGCCCGCCCCTCCGGCACCGAGGACGTGTACAAGATCTACGCTGAGTCCTTCAAGGGACCCGACCACCTGAAGCAGGTCCAGGCCGAGGCCAAGGCCCTGGTGGACGGGGTTATTTCCTAAGCTCCCACAGCATGAGGATGCGCCGGATGGTGCGGTCACCATCCGGCGCCATGTCCACGAGTGCTATGTGGTCAAGCACGACGGCGTCGCCCGGGTTCGCGCGTTGCTCACCGCGGTGGGACACATGCGGGCGGAAGTGCCGCCGGGTGTGGTGCGGGCTCGCGACACGGCCGGAAAGCAGCTCCACCGCCTGCACCAGGGATTCGTGCAACGCCTGCAGCGCGCGGTCATCCTTAACCAGGCTGACGGGTACGGAGCCTTGATGCCCGAAGTGGTCGTCCCCGCCGATGGACAGCACTGAGCCCAGCGCCTGCTTGGCCGGCACCTCGGCGAGCGACGCGAACCGGGCCGTGCCGGCGTCGTCCGTAACATCGAAACGCACCAGCGTGATGTGCAGCGGCCAGTCGGTGCGCAGGAACTCCTGCCCCTCCGAGACCGGCTCAGTGAACGCCACCATGATGAGGTTCCGCATACCCCAAGTGTGCCACCGGGGATGCTCTCAACCAGGGAACAGGACTAAACTTGGGGTAGGCCCGGATGCATGCCTTGCAGCTCTAAGCTGCAGAAATACTGCCCCGATTGCCTCCGGAATGTCCCCCATGTTGCCGGAGGCAATCGCGCGTCCTGAGGCTGTCCGCCTGGTCCCTTCGGGGCCTGGACTGGGGAGGGCTTGCACCAGGCGAAGGCTCGCACCGGGCGAAAGCTTGCGCGGGCGGATCAGACGGTGCGGACGACGTCCTCGTAGGCGAACTTGGGCTTGGCCTCGCCCCAGGCGTCAGCTCCGGGCTGGCCGATGTTGACCACCAGGAAGCTCTTCTGGTCACCGGCGGGGAAGAACTCGGCGTCGATCGCGGTGAAGTCCGCGCCCGTCATGGGGCCGGCGGCGAAGCCGAGGGAACGCACGGCGAGGATGAAGTAGCCCGCCTGCAGGTGCGCGTTGTTGTTGCCTGTGGACGTTGCCAGGTCCGGGGAAGCGTCGTACATGGCCTTGGGGGCGTTGTAGCCCGGCAGGAAGTTGTCCCACTGCTCCTGCCACGAGGTGTCGTAGCTGAGGATCGCAACGAGCGGTGCGGAGGCGGTCTTGGCGCGGTTCCCGGCGGCGAGGAAGTCCACGAGCTTGGCGCGGGCCTCGTCCGAGCGCACGTACGTGACGCGCAGCGGCTGGGAGTTAAACGCGGTGGGGCCAAACTTGGTCAGTTCATAGATGGCGCGGGCCTGCTGCTCGGTGACCTCACCGGTGAAGGCGTTGGCCGTGCGGGCTTCAGCGAAAATCGCGTCCACGGCGGCGGAATCGATCACGGCTTCTTCATGGGCGATTGTCATTCAGTTCCCTTTCGCTTTGCCGCCATCCCTGCTGGGCGTGGCGGTGCACTCCTGCTTTCCATGGTTACAACCGTGCCCGGAGCAGCCCTCTTCCCGTGACGGCCGGTTACGGGACGTGAGCTTGGGCACATCCGGCCGCTGCCACCCTCTTGGCGCCCGGGTCCGGCGCGGTATTGTTGCACCGGAAGATCCCAGCCCCCAACCCGCGGGCTATCCCTCTGAAAGGCCCCCGGCAATGAGCATGCTCGGAACCAAATGGAAGCTGCACGGCAACGGAAAAGCGGTCCGCCCAGGCGAAGTGGTCGCCCCCGGAGAACGGCTCACCTGGCCAATCACCATCGGCGTGGGCATGCAGCATGTGGTGGCCATGTTCGGCGCCACGTTCCTGGTGCCCATCATCACCGGAATGCCCCCGGCCACAACCCTGTTCTTTTCCGGCATCGGCACGCTCCTGTTCCTGGTGATCACCCGGGGCCGCGTGCCCAGCTACCTCGGCTCCAGCTTCGCTTTTATCGCACCCATCATGGCCTCCCAGCAGCAGTACGGCGTCCCCGGCGCCCTGGGCGGGGTGGTGCTGGCGGGCGCCGGGCTTGCCGTGATCGGTGCCATCGTGCAGAAGTTCGGTGCGGGCTGGATCAACAGGCTTATGCCGCCGATCGTCACCGGCGCCATCGTGGCGCTGATCGGCCTCAACCTGGCGCCCGCGGCCAAGAACAACTTCGACCTAGCCCCCGTGACCGCGCTGGTCACGCTCGTGACAATCATCCTGGTGAGCGTCCTGTTCCGCGGGATCATCGGCCGGCTTAGCATTCTCGTGGGCGTGGTGGTGGGCTACCTCGCGGCCATGGTCCGCGGCGAGGTGGACTACTCCAAGATGGACGCCGCGGCCTGGGTCGGCCTGCCCCATTTCCAGACGCCGGAGTTCCACCTGGGCGTCGTGGGCCTCTTCGTTCCGGTGGTGCTGGTGCTGGTGGCCGAGAACATTGGGCACGTGAAGTCCGTGTCCGCCATGACCGGGCAGAACCTGGACGACGTCTCCGGCCGCGCACTGATGGCCGACGGAGCGGCCACCGTACTGGCAGGCTTCGGCGGCGGATCGGGTACCACCACCTATGCCGAGAACATCGGCGTCATGGCGGCCACCAAGGTCTACTCCACCGCGGCGTACTGGGTGGCGGGTATCTTCGCGATCCTCCTGAGCTTCTCGCCCAAGTTCGGCGAGCTGATCGCCACGGTTCCGCCGGGTGTGCTGGGCGGCGCCGCGACCATGCTCTACGGCATGATCGGCATCCTGGGCGTGAAGATCTGGGTCCAGAACAAGGTCAACTTCTCCAACCCGGTGAACCTGACCACCGCCGCCGTCGCGCTCATCATCGGCATCGCCGACTACACGTGGACCATCGGGGACCTCAAGTTCACCGGCATTGCGCTGGGCTCCGCCGCGGCCCTGGTGATCTACCACGGCATGAAGGCTATCGCGAAGGCCCGGGGCACGGCGGCCGAACCGGAGACCGAGGGGCCGTCCGGACTTCCCCCGGCCGCGAAGGCAGCCATCAACGCCGCGGCGAAGCGGTCACCGAAGAAGCGCTAGGCCCCGGGCCCGTCTTCTCACGGGCGCATTTGGCGCGCCCGAGGCATATCCGGAGCATCTTTGCACCATTTTGGGCCTCTCAGGCCACTTGGCGCCCCTGAAATTCAGGTGCGCCAAGTGTTTTCCGCCGGCAAAGTGGTGCAGGAATGCGGCGCCGGCACCTAAGACGCCGGCACCTGAAGAACTGGGCTGCTACCCGGCGTCGAACGTCTCGTCGTCGTCGTTCGGGGACTTTTCCTTCGGCAGATCGTTGCCGCTGCCGTCCGGCAGGCCGGCGGCGTCCTGGTCCGGCTCCGAAGAGAACTGGTCTGAACCCTGGGCGTCCGCGTTGCCCTCATCGATCTCGGCGTCCGCTGACGGTACGGCTTCGTCTCCTGCACCCGCGTCGGCTGTTTCAGCCCCGGCGCCCGGCGAGGCATCGGCGTCTCGGGGAATCGGGGACTCACCGGGGACGGTATCGAAGCCGGCTCCGCTGGCATCACCCTCGGCATGGAGCTGCTCGTCTGTCCCGCCGAAGCGGCCGGCACCGGGTTCACCCGCGCTGTCCTGATCTTCTTCGGCAAAGTGGCTGAGGTTCGGCGTACCTGTGCCGAAGGTCTCGCCGTCCGGGCTGTTCTGGTTCAGGCCTGCTGCGTCAAAATCCTCCTCCTCGCGGGGCTGGGCAAACTGCTTTCCGCCCACCTCCTGCTCAACGGTGGGCGTGCCGTAGCCTCCCGCTTCCTCTTCAGGGGCGGCGTGCTGGTTGTCCTGGCTCATGTGTTCCTCCTGATTGGCTGGAAATTGCTGGAAAACGTGGGTCTCCGTGCGGCCCAGGGCCCGGCTCACAGCCCCTTGCCGCCGGTGACGGGCAGCACTGCCCCGGAGATGTACGAGCCGGCGTCGGACGCCAGCAGGACATAGGCCGGGGCGAGTTCCGCGGGCTGGCCGGCGCGCTGCAGCGGCGTGTCCTGGCCGAACTTGGGCAGTTTGTCAGGCCATTCCGTGGCGGGAATAAGCGGAGTCCAGATGGGGCCCGGCGCCACGGCGTTCACGCGGACACCCTTAGGCCCGAGCTCCTGGGCCAGGGCGTTGGTAAAGACGACCTGGGCCGCCTTGGTCATGGCATAGTCGATCAGTCCCGGTGAGGGGTTGAACGCCTGGATGGAAGCGGTGGTGATGATCGACGCACCCGCCGTCAGGTGCGGCACGGCGGCACGGGCGGTCCACAGCAGTGAGTAGAGATTGGTTTGAAAGACGCGGTCGAACTCTTCGGTAGGAAGCGATTCGAAGCTGTCCCGGTTCTTCTGGTAGGCGGCGTTGAGCACCACCACATCCAGCCTGCCGAACTCCGCTACTGCGTCGTCCACGATCTTCGTGCTGAACTCTTCACTCCGGCCGTCGCCGGCGAGAAGCAGCGCCCGCCTGCCGGTCTTGCGGATCCATTCCGCCGTGTCCTGGGCGTCCTCTTCCTCCTCGGGAAGATAGGAAATGGCGACATCCGCACCCTCGCGGGCGAAGGCAATAGCCACCGCCTTGCCGATGCCGGAGTCGCCACCGGTAATGAGCGCAGCTTTGCCCCGCAGCTTGTCGCTGCCCTCGTAGCTCAGCTCGCCATGGTCCGGCTGCGGATCCATCGGGGCGGTAAGTCCCGGCTGCTTCTGTTCCTGCTCGGGAAAGGGTCCCGAGTGGTAGGTACCACGGGGATCCCTGGGCTGGTCAGTCTGCTTTGCTGAGTCACTCATAGTCCACCTACTAACGGTCAGGGTCACTAACGGGCTGGGTCATGCGGGACTGGGCTTTGAGGCACCTTCACGGTTCGCTTTCCACGGCTCCCTCCGTAGGCCATTCGGCGTCCGACTCCTCGAACCTAACGCAGGTTTGAGGACCAAGTCCACATCCTGATAGATATTAGTCAGCAAACTTAGCAGTTGTTGAATTCGGTCCGGCTTGAGCCTACGTTGGGAGCAGGCGGGCCCGCCTGAGGCCAGATGGAGGTCGATGCATGAGTGATCCGGACGCCCCAGCAGGCAGCGGCAGGAATGAGACCCGCGAGGAACAGCTCGACCGCAACTGGATGGAGCTGTTGCAGGAGCTGCGGGTGCTGCAGACGGGCGTGCAGATCCTTGCCGGCTTCCTGCTGACCCTGCCTTTTCAGCAGCGGTTCAAGGAACTCGACGACTTCCAGATCGGCCTCTATCTGGTGAATGTGGCGCTTGCCGCCCTGACCACCGCCTTCATCCTCCTGCCGGTCAGCGTGCACCGGCGGCTGTTCCGCCACCGGCTCAAGGAGACTCTGGTGTCCAGCGCGGACAACATCACCAAGATCGCGTTGGGCGGCGTGGCATGCCTCAGCGTCGGAACGGCGGCGCTGGTCTTCGACGTCACGGCCGGGCGCACCGTCGGACTGACCGCAGGGCTGATACTGCTCGCGGTGCTGGCCGTCCTCCTCGTTTACGTCCCCCTGCATCTTCACCGGCAGGCCCTGAGATAGCAGGCCCGGAACCCGGACAGAAACTGCCGGCTCCGCTCCAGTGAGGGCGGGGCATCAATCAAAAGAGCACGGAGGAACAATGCGTAAATGGGCCAAGGAACACGGGCTGCTGCTGGCAAACGTGGGGCTCTTCCTGGCGTTCTTTGGCGGAATGATCCTCACCGGCGCCAGCAACTACAGCGAAGACCAGCTCGCTCACGGGCAGCCGGCCGTCACCGTCGCGGAATATCTGGGAACCGGCGCTTTTGTGGAAGCCACGTTTGAAAACTGGGAGTCCGAATTCCTGCAGATGGGCATGTACGTCATCCTCACCGTGTTCCTTTTCCAGAAGGGCTCCTCGGAATCCAAACCCATGGGAAAGGACGCGCCGCAGGACGAGGATCCCCGCGATGCCACCATCAAGGACGCCACCCCGTGGCCCGTGAAGCGCGGCGGAGTGGTGCTGAAGCTTTATGAACACTCCCTTTCGATCATGTTCCTGCTGCTGTTCCTGGCCTCGTTCGTGCTGCACGGCATCGGTGGCGCCGACGATTACAACAGCGAGCAGGAGAGCCACGGCCGGCCGACAGTAAGCGTCTGGGGCTACTTCGCCACGAGCCGGTTCTGGTTCGAGTCTTTCCAGAACTGGCAAAGCGAGTTTCTCGCCGTGGCGGTGCTGGTGGGAACATCGGTCTACCTGCGCGAGAAGGGGTCCCCCGAATCCAAACCCGTCGCCGAACCGCACTACGAAACCGGCGCCTGAGCGCCCCTGTCCAGCAAGGTCCGGCCTAGGGGCGAAGCATGCAGCGTTAAGCGCCTTCAAGCACCTGGGAAGTGGCCCACGCAAGGTATTTTGCGGCGTTGGCGATGGCGTCTTCCGGGCTTGAGGCGACGTCCAGCAGCTGCGCCGCGGCCACCACGCCGTGTTCGGCCAGGTCCTCCGGCGTGACCAGGATCCGCCCCGCCACCACGATCACCGGGATGCCCCGTTCCCGGGCGGCGTCCGCGAGCGCGATGGGTGCCTTTCCGGTGAGGGACTGGGAGTCCATGGAACCTTCGCCGGTGATGACGAGGTCGGCGTCCTTGAGCTGCTCGGCCAGCCCGGTCAGCCCGGCCACGAGGGCGAAGCCGCCTTCGAGTGTGGCGTGCGTGAAGGCCAGGAACGACGCCGGGAAGCCGCCCGCCGCTCCGGATCCCGGGACGTTGACGTCCCGGCCCGTGGCCTCCCTGAGGATGGAAGCCCAGTTGCGCAGGCCGGCGTCGAGCTTTTCGGCGGCGTCCTCATCAGCACCCTTCTGCGCGCCGAAGACGTGTGCCGCGCCGTCGGCGCCGTACAGCGGATTCTGAACGTCGACGGCGATCCGGAAGTTTACGGCGGACAGGCGGGGATCGAGGCCCGAGACATCCAGGGCCGCCACGTCCGCGAGCGATCCGCCGCCCAGCGGCACCACGTTTCCGGCCGTGTCCAGGGGCTTGAGCCCCAAGGCACGCAGGGCGCCGCTGCCGCCGTCGGACATGGCCGAACCGCCAACGCCCAGCACGATCTCCGTGGCGCCGGCGTCCAGGGCCGCGGCAATCAGCTGGCCGCAGCCATAGCTGTGGGCGCGGAGGGAGTTCTCCGGCGTCGGCTCCATGTGGGCCAGGCCGGAAGCCTGGGCAGTCTCGATCACAGCCGTGGCTCCGCCGAAAGCATCCTTCCGCAGCGCCCACGCCGCGCCGATTGGGGCGAGAATGGGCCCGACGACGGCGTTGAGCCGCTCTTCGTACCCGGCGGCAACGGCAGCTTCGAGCGTCCCTTCGCCGCCGTCGGCCACCGGAAACTGGTCGGCTACGGCGTCGGGATAGACGCGGAGGGCGCCTTCGGCGATGGCGGCGGCGGCTTCGATGGCGGTGAGGGAACCCTTGAACTTGTCCGGGGCGATGAGGATGCGCATGGCACCATCCTGCCAGCAAGGCTCAGGAACGCGCGCTTGCCGGTTCCGTCATGCGGGCTCCCTGAACCACTGATTGGCCGGAGCACGCGCCCGCCATCAGGCGCGTGCTTCCTCCTGGCCGGCGTATGTGTCCAGGAGTTCACGGGCGCCGCTTCCGTCCGGCCCTTCGGCGGAGAGGGCGGACCGCATGCCGTCCAGCTTCTCGGCGCCTGCGGGGAAAGGAGGCAGGAGCGGGACGTCCGGATCCGTCAGGACCTCGATCACCACGGGGCGGTCCGCCGCAAAGGCGCGGTCCCAGGCGCTGGCCAGTTGCTCCGGGGAATCGACCCGGATCCCCGTCAGGCCCAGCAGTTCCGCGTAGCCGGCATACGGAAAATCGGGGATCTCCTGACTGTCCGGGAACCGCGGCTCGGACTCTGTTTCCCGCTGCTCCCACGTGACTTCGGCGAGGTCGCGGTTATTGAAGACACAGACCACAAAGCGCGGATCAGCCCATTGCCGCCAGCGGTGTGCGACGGTCACCAGTTCTGCAATCCCCGCCATCTGCATGGCGCCGTCGCCCGACAGCGCCACCACCGGCCGCTCCGGCCGGGCAAGCTTGGCCGCGATCCCGTACGGAATGGAGCAGCCCATGCTGGCAAGAGTCCCGGACAGGTGCACCGGCACTCCGGGCGGAAGGGTCAGCTGGCGGGCGTACCAATATACGCAACTGCCGACGTCGACACTCACCTGGGCGTTGGCCGGGAGCCGGCCGTTGAGCTCTCGCACCACGAGTTCCGGGTTGACCGGCTTCGCCGGCACGCGTGAGCGCTCCTCCTGTAGCGCGTGCCAGCTGTGAACCTGCTCCTCCACACCGGCGCGCCACTGTTTGCGGGCCTCGCTGACCGCCCCCTCGCCGCTTTCGCCGGCGGCTCCGTTTCCGAGGCGTGCGGTGAGTTCCCGCAGGGTTTCCGCAGCGTCCCCCACGAGGCCCACCTCCACCGGGTAGCGGTTGCCCACTTTCCGGCCGTCGATGTCGATCTGCACGGCCCGGGCGGCGCCCGGTTTGGGATAGAACTCGGTCCAGGGATCGTTCGAACCGATGATCAGCAGGGTGTCGCAGTGTCCCATCAGGTGGGCGCTGGCCGTGGAACCAAGGTGTCCCATGGTGCCCGCGGCGAAGGGCAGGGTCTCGTCGACGTAGGGCTTGCCCAGCAGGCTGGTGGTGACGCCTGCGCCGAGCTTTTCCGCGATGGCCACTACCTCGGCCTGGGCATGCTTCGCGCCCTGGCCCACCAGGAGTGCCACCTTGCGGCCGGTGTCCAGCACCTCGGCGGCCTTCACGAGGTCGTCCTCGCGCGGCAGTACCCGCGCGGGCCGCCATTCCGGTGCGGTCACGATGATGCCGTGCTCCTGCTCCAGTTCCGGCGCCGGGGCCTTCTGAATGTCGTGCGGGACGATCACGACGCACGGTGTCCGCGTCTCAAGCGCCGTGCGGAAGGCGCGGTCCAGGACCATGGGAAGCTGCTCCGGGGTGCTCACCATCTGCGCAAACTGTGCCGCCACGTCCTTGAACAGGGTCAGGAGGTCGATTTCCTGCATGTACGCAGATCCCAGCACGCTGCGGCTCTGCTGCCCGATGATCGCCACGACCGGGACCCCGTCCAGCTTGGCGTCGTAAAGGCCGTTCAGGAGATGCACCGCACCAGGTCCCTGCGTGGACGTCACCACGCCCACTCCCCCGGTGTACTTGGCGTGGCCAACGGCCATGAATGCGGCAGTCTCCTCGTGCCGGGCCTGGACGAACTGGACGCCGCCCGACTTGCCGCCGTCGCCGGCGCGGCGGAGGGCACCCATGAAGCCGTTAATGCCGTCGCCGCTGTATCCGAAGACCCTGTCCACGCCCCAGGCTTTGAGGCGTTCCACCATTACGTCAGCAACCAGCCGATCAGCCATTGAAGACTCCCCTGCTCAAGTGAAAGATACCGGGCTTGCCTTGCCCTCGGAGTATGGACTCTGGACTACTCCTCGTGCCCCTGGTCCCCGCTCATCTGGTCCTCCGCCGGCGGCGTCTCACCCGGCGGCACGCCTCCGCCGGGCTCAAGTCCGGTGATGTTTCCATTCAGCGGGTCAGGGTTGGGCGAACCGGCCGGGTCTTCCCGTTCGGTTCCATGCTCCTTTTCGCCGGCAGCGTCGGTTGAGCCGGGCTGGTCCGGGTTGGCGGGGTCGTTTTCGGGGTGATAGCTGCTCATGTTCCTGCGGTCCTCCGTGGTTAGGATCGTATGCAAATACAACGGACTTTGGTGACGGTGGAGCTCGGCCCTCCGGTGCCCGGGGGCACTGGACTAATTGTAAGCATGCTGATAATTCTGGAACAGTCAGATGCCGAGAAGTCCGGCCACGCCGGACATGGCCAAAGGAGCAAGCTGATGGGAATCGGCGACAGCATTGGAAAAGCAGCGGAGAACGCCATGGAGGATCTGGCGGGGACGTCAGAGCCAACGGATGACGCGCACGTGCCGGAACCCGGCACGAAGGACGACGACGTCCAGGTCCACTCCTCTATCAGCGAAGGCTCCAACGCAATGGACGACGACGGCGACGCCTCGCACGGCGGGGAAGCCGGCCTGTCCAGCTCCGCGCCGCAGGGCCCGGGCCCGGCCGGGAACGGCGGTTCTGGCGGTCCCGGCGGTTCTGAGGACTCAGCAGACATCGGTGCGACGGAGACCCCGGACGTTCCCCGTGACGTCGCAGGCTCGGCCGGACTTCCGGATCCGGACCCCGACGAGCTGCGCGCGGATCCCTCGGAAGGCGGCGAGGACCCCTCCACCGGCGTCGGCCGCGGCTAGGACGTCCGACTGGGACGTCCACCCCGGAGGGTCCGTCTACGACCAGGCGCCGCGGCTCACCAGAACTTCCCTCAGCAGGTCGGCGCGGTCGGAGACGATGCCGTCCACGCCGAGGTCCAGGAGCCTGTGCATCTCGGCCGGCTCGTTGATGGTCCACACGTGGACGTACAGCCCCAGGTCGTGGGCGCGGCGGACAAAGCCGGGGGTCACCACCTGAACAGCACGGTAGCGGACCGGCACCTGCAGGGCATCGACGTCGCGCAGCACACGGCCCACGACCGCCCGCGCCAGCGCACCCACACCGGGCACGGCCAGCAGCGGCGAGAGTGCCACGAAGGCGGCATTGGCCGCCGTCCCCGCGGAGGAGGCAGTGCGGCGGCTCAGCAGCCGCAGTACCGCCCGGCGTCGGCGGTCCGAAAAGCTGGCGATGAGGACACGGTCGTGCAGGGCGTGCCGCTCGATGGCGGCCGCGAGGCTGCGGACTGAGTTCCAGTCCTTGACGTCGAGATTGAACCTTGCGTCGGGGAAGGCGGCCACGAGTTCATCGAACGTTGGCACCGGTTCCAGGCCCCCGATCCTGGCCCGTGCTACCTCGGCGGCGGTCAGCTCCGCGATCCGTCCGGCGCCGTCCGTGATCCGGTCCAGTGCCGCGTCGTGAAAGAGGAGCAGCACGCCATCGGATGTCGTGTGCACGTCCGTTTCCAGGTACCGGTAGCCGATCCCGACGGCGGCGCGGAACGCTGCCATGGAGTTCTCCAGTCCGTCGCGGGAGAAGCCGCGGTGGGCCATGGCGACGGGCAGGCCGCCAGCCTCACTGGCTCCAGGACCCGAAGGGGAGAAAAAGGGCAGAGCCACGGCCGTTTTACGGCAGCCTGACGCCGAGTTCGGCGAGCTTTTCCTCGAGAATCTGGGCCACGCCGTCGTCGTCAAAGTGCGGCGCCTGCTGCCCGGCGGCGCGGATCGCCTCCGGATGGCCGCTGGCCATCGCGTAACCGTGGCCTGCCCAGCGGAGCATTTCGATGTCGTTGGGCATGTCACCGAAGGCCACCACGTCCGCGGCGTCGATTCCCCGCGACGCAGCGTATTCAGCCAGCGTCACGGCCTTGTTAATGCCGGGGACCGACAGCTCCAGCATGGCGACTGTGGGTGCCGAGTGCGTGACGGTGGCGAGATTACCGACGGCGGGAGTCACCTCCGCGAGGAAGTCATCCGCGGTGCCTTCGCGGACGATGGCGAGAAACTTCACGACGGCGTCATCCGCCGTGAGCGTCTCGGCCAGCGGAGCGGGGGTGAACTCGGAAAGAAGCTCACTGGAGCCGTTCTCGATGAAGCCCGGTTCCAGGTGGAAGCCGGTGAGGGTCTCGGCGGCAAACAGGGCTGCGGGACGAAGTGTCTTGATGATCCGGCGGGCCTCGAAAACGTCCGCGAGGGCCATGGTCCGGGCGGATACCAGCTGCCCCGCCTCGAGGTCCCACACCACCGCGCCGTTCGAACAGATCACCGTGCCGGTGTGCCCCAGCTGCTCTTCGAGCGGGTGCAGCCAGCGCGGCGGGCGGCCCGTGACAAAGACAAGTTCGACGCCGGCCTCCCGGCAGGCGTGGAACGCCCGGACCGTGCGGTCACTGATTTTTCCGTCGTGCCCAAGGATCGTTCCGTCTATGTCACTTGCTACCAACCGCATCCTGCCAGTCTACGTGGGCACGGTCAGACGCCGTCCCCCGCGGCCGCCGGGGCCGAGTCCTGCCGCGTGGCCGGTGTCTTGGCGGCCGGGGCCTTGGCTGCCGAGGTCCGCTCGGCCTCGACTTCACGCCCGGTCTGGCTTTCGGCAGCCACGGCCTGCGTTGCCGCCCAGCTCGCCAGGAGCCGCAGGGCGTCCGCGGAGGGAGAACCGGGCTCGGGCGGATAGATGAACAGTGACAGTCCGGTGTCCGCGGAGAGGTCCATCGCCTCGAACATCAGGTGCAGCTCGCCGACGACGGGGTGGTGGAAGTGCTTGAATCCGGTGGTGTGGCGGCGCACGTTGTGCGCGGCCCAGCGGATGCGGAACTCATCGCTGCGGGTTGAGAGCTCGCCCACGAGGTCGCTCAGTCCCCGGTCGAATGGGTCGCGGCCGGCCTCGGCGCGCAGGATGGCCACCATGTTGTTGGCCGCCAGCTCCCAGTCGGGGAAGAAACGGCGGGAGCGTTCCTCCTCCAGGAAGATGAACCGGGCGTAGTTCGCCGGCCGCCCCGGGCTGACGTACATCTCGGAGTGCAGCGCATAGCCCAGCCGGTTGGCGGCCAGGATGTCCATGCGCCCGTTACGCACGAACGCCGGAGCGTCGGTGATCGAATCGAGGGCGAACTGGACGCTCGGCCGGACGCGCTGCTGGGCGGGACGCCGCCGCGGCTTCGTGGTGTTGGCAGCCCGGGCCAGGTCGAACAGGTGCGACCGTTCGGCGTCGTCGAGCTGAAGCGCCCTGGCCAACGCCTCAAGCACGCTCTCCGACACGCCGCCGAGGCTTCCGCGCTCCAGCCGGGTGTAGTACTCGACGCTCACGCCCGCAAGCGTCGCCACCTCCCCTCGGCGGAGTCCGGGCACCCGCCGTTTACCGCCGTACACCGGCAGTCCAGCCTGTTCCGGGCTGAATTTGGCGCGTCGGGAGGCGAGGAAGTCACGGATCTCGTTGCGGTTATCCATAGCCTCAAGGCTAGGAGTTTGCGGGGCCCGGAGGGAGTCCCTGCCAGTACCTGTATCAGCAGTGACTCCCTCATCCGAACCAAACAGGGTTGTATGGATGGTGCCCCGCCCCGCTCGCGGCCGACAAGTCCGCCGGGTGATCCCCTCTGGCGGCGTGACATTGCCAACCGATCCTGAAACAGGAGACACATGCTTACCGCCAACGCTTACGCCGCCCCGTCCGCTGACGGGGAACTCGTTCCCACCACCATCGAGCGCCGGGACGTCGGCGCCCACGATGTCCTGATCGAGATCAAGTACGCCGGCATCTGCCACTCAGACATTCACACTGTCCGGGGCGACTGGGGACCCCAGCAGTACCCGCTGGTCCCCGGCCACGAAATCGCCGGCATCGTCACCGAGATCGGAGCCGGGGTCACCCGGCACAAGGTGGGCGACCGCGTCGGAGTCGGCTGCATGGTCAACTCCTGCAAGGAGTGCGCCAACTGCCTCAAGGGCGAGGAGCAGTACTGCCTCGCCGGCATGACCGGCACCTACGGTGCCGCGGACCGCGACGGAACCATCACCCAGGGCGGCTACTCCACCCACGTCGTAGTGACCGAAGACTTCGTGGTCACCATCCCTGAGGGCATCGAACTCGACGTCGCCGCTCCCCTGCTGTGCGCCGGCATCACCACCTACTCGCCGCTGCGCCACTGGGGTGCCGGCCCCGGCAAGAAGGTCGCGATTGTCGGCCTCGGCGGGCTCGGCCACATGGCCGTCAAGCTCGCCCACGCCATGGGCGCCGACGTCACTGTTCTCTCCCAGTCCCTGAAGAAGCAGGAAGACGGCCTGCGCCTGGGTGCGGACGCCTACTTCGCCACGAGCGATCCCGGCACGTTCGAACAGCTCGCGGGCACCTTTGACCTGATCATCAACACGGTCAGCGCGAAGATCGACATCAGCGCCTATCTGCAGCTGCTGACCCTCGACGGCGCCTTGGTCAACGTCGGCGCACCGGCGGAACCGCTCCCGGTGAACGTGTTCTCACTCATCATGGGGCGCCGGTCCTTCGCAGGCTCCGCCATCGGCGGCATCCGCGAAACCCAGGAAATGCTCGACTTCTGCGCCGAACACCAGCTCGGCGCCGAGATCGAGGTCATCCCGGCCAGCAAGATCAACGACGCCTACGAACGCGTCCTGGTCTCCGACGTCCGGTACCGCTTCGTCATAGACACCGCCACCCTCAGCTAAGCGTTGCCACAGGCGCATCGGCACTGAACGACTACCGAGAAAGTGAAGACAATGGCAGACACTAAGGAACCTTCTGGCGCGGAGAAGTTGTTCGGCGATTTCGCGCCCGCACTGGTGGGTTTCACGGACGATGTCCTGTTCGGCCAGGTCTGGGAGCGGCCGGAGCTGACCCCGAAGGAGCGCAGCCTGGTGACGGTCGCGAGTCTCGTCACGAGCGGCAGCACTGAGCAGCTGGCCCACCACCTGGGCAGGGCCAAGGACAATGGCGCCAGCGAGCAGGAGCTCATCGAGGTGATCACCCACCTGGCCTTTTACGCTGGCTGGCCGAAGGCGATGTCCGCCATGGCGGTCGCGAAGGACCTCTTCCGAGCCAGCTAGTTCCACCATTGACTCCGTAGCCCCGTCCGGGGCTGCGGAGGGTGGAAGGGACAAAAGCCGCACCGGTTCCGGGCTTTTTCAGGGCACATTCAGGTCGCCCGGCGAGTCCTTTCCCATCGGGTCATTTCAGGCACATAGTTATCCCATGAGCGACCAGCGACGACGCGTCCAGCCTAAGGTGCTGCTGTTCCTTGTAACGCTGGGGGTCCTTGTGTCCGTCCTGGCAGGCGTCTTCGTCTGGGTACAGGGCCACCCTGGCAACCGGGCGGCCGCCCCGGCCATTCCTGCGGCAACGTCCGTATCCCCCACCGCCACTCCCTCGCCGAAGCCGACGCCTTCGGCTCCCGCGGTCCCCGTCGACAAGCTCCGGGGGCGGGGCGTCAACATCCTGCTGCTGGGCAGCGACACCCGGGAGCCGAATGCGAAGGCGGCCGCCGCGAGGGTCGCCACGGACCAGCGGGCGGACGCGATCATCATGGTTCACATCACCGCGGACCGCAGGCATGCCTACGGGATCTCCGTCATGCGGGACACCTGGGCTGCCATTCCGGGCCACGGTTTCTCCAAAATCAATGACGGCCTGGCTTTGGGAGGCGTACCCCTTATGACGCAGACCGTCGAGTCACTGTTCCGGGTGCACATCGACCACACTGTCCTGATCGACTTCGGACGATTCACGGGGTTGGTGGACGCCTTGGGCGGGGTTGAAGTGGACGTCAGGACGCCGTTCACTTCAACCCACGACAGCGGCCACGTGTTCAGGCCCGGCAAGCAGACCCTCACCGGCGCCCAGGCACTTGAGTTTGTCCGCGAGCGCTACGCATTCGCTGACGGCGACTACCAGCGGGTGCGGGACCAACAGACCTTCGTGAAGGCGCTGATCGCAAAGCTCCTCAGCCCGAAAACGCTGACGAACCCGGAGACGCTCCGTAAGGTGGTCAGCTCCGTCTCCTCGTTTTTCGCCGTCAATGCCGGCCTGGACGCGCCAGCCGTGGCGGGACTGGCGTACAGCCTGCGGAACATCCGCCTGCAGGACGGCGTGTTTTTTGCCCTTCCCACGGCGGGTGTCGGCACGTCCGACGACGGACGGTCAATAGTTCTGCAGGACCCGGCAGCCATCACCAAGATCAGGACGGCCCTTGCCGGGGACCGCGTGGCCCAGTACATCAGGGATTCGGGGATCCAGCCCGCCCGCTGAAGCCCGGCGCCGCCTCCGGACGTAAACTGGTGGTGGCAAAGGAGCGAACGGCAATGGACGGCGAAGCCCGCGATTCCGCGCTGGTACACCCCGCAACGTACATCGGCGGTCGGAACATCAGCGGTTGCCCCGTGGCCGCCGTCGGGAGCGGGTGGTCGCAATGACTGCGGTGTCGACGCGGCGCCTCCTGGCCGGGCTCCTCGTCTTCCTGGCCTTGCTCCTCGGTTACATTCCGGCTGCATCTCCTGCGCAGGCAGTATCGCTGAGGGGTCACGACATCTCCTGGCCCCAGTGCCCGACGGCGGTCGGCGGCTTTGGCCTGCCTCTCCCGCCCGCGTCATCCCAGTTCGTCGTGGTGGGCCTGACGAAGGGTCTCCCCTTCACCGAAAACCCGTGCCTTGCCAGCCAGGTGGGCTTCGTGAGGACCAGCGGCAAGCCCGCCCAGGCGTACAACATGGCGGCGTTCCCCACCGCGGCGCAGCTCACAACGTACCGGTCGCAGGGGCCGTGGTCTGCCGCCACCCGGGCCGGCCAGCTGTCCAACGTGGGCTACGCCGAAGCACGTTTCGCAGTGGCCAGCCTTACCCGGACAGGATTCACGCCGCGGGTGGTCTGGATCGACGTCGAACCCCGGCCCGCCCAGCCCTGGCCCACGGCCACTGCCCTGCAGCAGCGCGAAAACCGATATGTCATCGAGGGCCTGATGCGCGGCCTGCGGGATGCCCGCTTCTCCTATGGCGTCTATTCCTTCGCCTCCGGCTGGGCAAGCATTACCGGTTCCTGGCGGCTGCCCGGCGTGCCCGTCTGGGCCACGGCCGGCCGTCTCGATTTCCCCTCCGAGGCCCTCGATCTCTGCCGCAAGCCCAGCTTCTCCGGTGGGCGTGTGTACCTGTCACAGTGGTACGACGACGTCCGGGACTACGACCTGACCTGTGACCCGTACGCGTTCACTCCCCTGCCCGTCCCTGCGTCCGCCCTGTCGCGGTCGACGGCGGACTTTAACGGGGACTGGAACACCGACATCCTGGCCCGGGTCACGGCCACCGCAGAGCTGCGGATGTACCCGGGGACCGGGCACGGCGGCAGGCTTCCCGGCCAGCGCATCGGTACCGGCTGGAACGGTTTCAACGCACTTGAGACCCCTGGCGACTTCAACGGCGACGGCCCGCTGGACGTGCTTGCCCGTGAGATGGCCACCGGCAACCTCTGGCTCTACCGCGGCAACGGCACCGGCGGATTCCTGGCCCGCGTTAAGGTGGGCATCGGCTGGAACATCTTCAGCGCCATCATTGGGCCGGGTGACTTCAACGGCGACCAGCGCGTCGACGTCCTGGCGCGTGAAACCGCCACCGGAGCCCTCTGGCTGTACCGCGGCAGCGGCACCGGAGGATTCCTGCCGCGCGTCAGGGTGGGCACCGGGTGGAACGTCTTCAATGCCCTCGTGGGCCCCGGCGACTTCAACGGCGACGGTGCCGTGGATGTGCTGGCACGGGAAACAGCCACCGGCTTGCTGTGGCTGTACCCCGGCAGCGGTACCGGCGGCTGGCTCCCCCGCGTCAGGGTAGGCGTCGGCTGGAACGTCATGACCGCCGTCGTCAGCCCGGGCGACTTCAACGGTGACCGCACCGCTGACGTGCTGGCGCGTGACGCCGCCGGCGTGCTGTGGCTCTACCCCGGCAGCGGCGCCGGCACCTTCCTTTCACGTGTGCGGGTGGGGGCCGGCTGGAACGGGCTCGCCCCGCTCTTCTGAGCACGTTGCGGCGGCATGATCCGTTAGAGGCACCTGGGCTGGAAGGCGGGGTCGGCGGGACCCGCCGACATCCCGAGAGCGTTGGCAACGAGCTGCCGGACCACGGGGTCGTTGGGAGTCTGGTCGTGTTCGATCAGATCGGCCGGGCACTTGTCCTGGATGGTGATGTTGGTGACCTGCCTCGCCGGACCTGAGAGGAACTGGCTTTGGTAGGGAGTGACCACCTCATCGTGCGTGGTTGAAATCACGGTGTAGGCAGGACCTGCCACCGTGTCCCCGATGGAGTTCAGTTTCTGCAGGAACGCCGAGCCGGCCTGCTGGTCTGCGCACGCGGCGCAGGCGAAACCGGCGGAGCCGGCCACCGGCGGCGCGAAGTCCGGCGGCGGGGCAATTACTCCCTGCGTTCCGTGGTTGGATGGTGCGATTCCCACGAGCTGGTTGACTTTCTTCGCTCCGCCGAGGAATCCCATGTAGTAGCGCGGCATCATTCCACCCTGGCTGTGTCCCACCAGGTTCACCTTCTTCGCCCCCGTGGCAGCCAGCACAGCATCAACGAACGGCGCGAGCTCCCGGGCGGAGTCGGCTACGGGTGCCGTGGCGTCCACTCCGTTGGTTTCGCCGTAGTTAAGGGCGAAGACGCAGTACCCCGCGTTCTTGAGGTACGGAGACATGGTGACCCAGTTCTTCGCCATGTTCTCGAAGGTCCCGGGAACCAGGACCACCGGATAGGGGTGGGCCGCCGACGGCTTGCAGGACCAGTCATTGGCTCCGGGAGGAGAGACATCGACGGCGTCGGCCTGGGCGGGCAGCGCACCGAGGCAGCCGGCAAGGAGCGCGACGGCGGCTATGGAGACAGTTTTCTTGAGCAGCGACATGGAAACCTCTTCGTTTTGCGTGTCTGCGGGACGTGCGCCGGCCGGGACGGTCACTTTCGTGTGATCCGCGTCATGGGACGGTCCATCGATGCTAGGCAGGTCGCACGCCTGCCCACATGACTTTGCACGTCTGTGCATGCTTTCAGCCCGGCCGCCGCTGGCGCGCTGACCAAAGGCGATCCGCCTCCCACGCCGCTAAGTTACTGGCGAGTACGAGCGTGGCGTGGGAGGACCTGCACGGGATGACCTGGCGGGAGCAGCCCAGATTAATGCACGAATGTTCAGGAGCCGATTCCCCGGGACGGTGCTGAAGCCTGTCTTTGGGGCAGCGGATTGTGTGCTGCCTGCCGCCGGAGTTTTCGCGTCCAGAAGTGCCGAAGCTGGCTCCAGGCGTGCTGAGACCGTGGAGCCAGCCTTTTCGGCAAGTGCCCCTCGAGATGAAGGCTGTTCAAGCCTCCCCCCAACAAGGTTTGAAGAACACTTGCGAGACACAGGCTATGCGCATGCCGGGACGCAAGCAACGGTTCCCACTAACTGGCCCGGCGTTTCCGCTGGAGAAGTGTGCCGCCGTCGTTCGTGGTTCCGACGATCACCTTGCGGGCGGGCCTTCCAATACCCATCCCATTGAGGGGTCATGCACCCTGCGGATAACAATGTTTTCCCAAGTCCGGCACCCCACAGTGGTTGCGCGGGGCAACGACAACGCACTGTCGGCCCCGCAAGGCATGGAGTTCCCGGTGATCATAACGCTCGGGGAACGGCCTGGGTACAGACGACCGGGGGCCGCGGGGCATTTCAGGCCCCTAAACGAAGGAGGCGCAATCAGATGTCGCAGGAATCTACACACACAGGCGGGGTATCCCGCCGTACGCTCTTGCGGCTGGGGGCAGCCGGAGGAGCCGGCGCCGCGCTCGTCGCGGCGCAGGGCTGGGCAGGCCCCCTGCTCGCGCAGAAGGGACTCCTTTCGCCCGACGGCGCGTTCGCCGCCTCGTCCACGGCACTGGGCGATCTGTTGTTCTACATCGAGTCGTTCCCCACTAGCCCGCTGATCCTCACCCCGTTCAGCGACCCGCTGCCCATCCCGAAGGCCCTGGCCCCGACGCCGGCCGTGGGTGACAGCTTCACGAAGGGCTACACCGAGTGGAACGACCCGCCAGGCCCCGGTCAGGGCCAGCAGAGCTCCTTTAAGAACGAGCAGCACCAGATCTGGCCGAACAAGATAGGCTCCCCGGACCCCCTCATCTACAAAATCGACATTCTGCTGCGGCAGCATGCCTTCACCACCTCGCAGGTGCTGCCCATCGACGCCAACGGCCGGCCAACGATCTCGTTTGACGACAAGCGGAAGACGTATGCGGCCGGCACTAAGCGGAACCTGCCTATGAGCACAATCTACGGTTTCAACGGGACCTTCCCCGGCCCGATGATCAATGCCGAGTACGGCAGGCCGGCGCTGGTCCGCTTCGAGAACCACTTGGACGAGAACCCGATGAACCTGGACCGCCAGGACTTCGGATCACCGGACTGGTCCTTCCTCACCCACCTGCACAACGGCCATACCGCGCCCGAGAGCGACGGCAACCCGCACTACAGCATGACTGCGGGACCCAAGTACGAGGGCTACCTGCCAAAGACGTTCTGCGACAACCTGTACCTTAATTGGCCCGCCGGCAATGATGACCGGGAAAAACAGAGCTTCTTCTGGTTCCACGACCACCGGATGGACCACACCGGCTCGAACGTCTACAAGGGCATGGTGGGCCTTTACCCGATCTATGACCCGAAGAACGGCATGGACATGGGGGACGAGCGCCAGGGACTCCGGCTGCCCGGCGTGCGCAAGAACAACCCGGACGGATCCTTCGACGTGGACTACGACGTCCCGCTGGCGTTCTACGACTGCCGGCTCGACGACGGCGTGACCATGCACAAGGACATCCACGACGTGCAGAAGGAGTTCCCGGACGCCAAGAACCCTGCCAAGCACCCGGAGTGGTGGGGCAAGACCTTCTACAAGCACTTCCCCAACCACGGGTTTGTCGGCGATATCTTCACCGTCAACGGCACGGCCAGCCCGGTGATGGAGGTGAAGCGGCGCAAGTACCGTTTCCGGTTCCTCGACGCGTCCATCGCCCGGATCTACGAGTTCAAGCTGATGAGCTCCACCCAGGGACCGAAGTCCGCTGTCTCGCTCGGATACAAGGGGGATGAGCTTGAGGGCCAGTACCGCATCCCGGACGCGCAGCAGTGCATGGAATTCACTCAGATTGCCTCGGACGGCGGGCTCCTGCCGTTCCCGGTCAAGCGCAGCTCCTTCGAACTGTGGCCGGCCAAGCGCCGCGAGGTGGTCATCGATTTCAGCCGCTACCAGGACGGCACACCCACCACCAAGGGCGACGTCATCTATCTGACCAACGTCATGAAGATGCCGAACGGGCGGATGTGGTCCAACTCGTCCCGGTTCTCCCCCGACCCGAAGTACAAGGTCCCGATGCTCAAGTTCGTGATCGGCGACGACGCTCCCGACGACAGCGTAATCCCCACGGGGATGATGCGTGAGCTCCCGCCACTGCCCAGCAACTGGCAGAGCATGATGGACAACCGGCTGATCTTCGAGGTGGAGCGCGGCTCTGGCGGAGGCGAAACGGAGTGGCTCATCAACGGCAAACCCTTCACCCCCCACACCGTCGCCACCAGCCTCAAGAACCGCGCCGGCCGGTCACCGCTGGCCCAGCAGAAGAAGGGCAGCTACAACCTCTGGGAGATCCGCAACGGCGGCGGAGGCTGGGTCCATCCCTTCCACCTGCACATGGAGGAACACCGGGTGGTCATGCGGAGCGGCAGGGACGTCACCCGCGGCGGCGACAAGGGCCATCCCGATGATGTCTCACGTGAAGATCTGGTGGCCCTGGATCCGGGCGAGTCGACGATCATCTACCGCGGCTTCCGGGACTTCGTAGGGCCGTACGTGGCGCACTGCCACAACCTGGCCCACGAGGACCACGCCATGATGTTCGGCTGGGAAATCACGCCATGACAGCGTCACCGGCCAGTATCGCCAGCGGAACCGGCGCCTCGGCGCCGGTCCGCGCGGCGGTACCCTGGCGGACCCTGCTGCCCCTGGCGGTGCTGCTGGCCTATGTTGACGGGTTCTGGATGGTGTCGCTGAGGGGCGCCGTGGGGGCCATCGAACGCACCCAGGAGCCCTTCGCGAGCTGGCTTCGCGAGTCAACCGCCATACTCCCGGTGTTCGTCCTCGCCGTGCTGGCGGCCATCACGCTGGCGCTGAGGTGGTTCGGGCCTGCGCTCTCCGGAAAGATGGCCTTCCTGACCACGGCCCTGCTGATCGCCACAGCGGCAACCGTGGCCGGAACCGCCAGCCTTGCCGCCAGCGAGGTTTGGGACTACGCCCTGCAGCGCGACCTCATGGGCTCCCTGCACCACGCGTCATCCGTCCAGTCCGTGCAACAGCTGGACCAGGCATCCCTCGGGCTGCAGCTCGCGGCGCTGGCCTACGGCACCGGCTTGTTGCTGGTCACCAACATCGTGGTGACCGGGTGGACGGTGGCGATGCGGGGCGGACGGCTGGATGTCAGCCAATCCCGGAAGCGGCCGGTTCGCCACGACGGGACCGGCGGAACGAACCTCTGGCAAATGCTCGCGGCGGTGGCACTGTTCGGCAGCGCCGCCATCCACATCGCAGTGATACCGGAGCATCAGGATCATTGGGCCGCGGCCGGCGTTTTCTTCCTTGTTCTGGCATTGGCGGAGCTGGCCGGCGGGGTCCTGGTGTTGCGACGGCCGGGCCCGAACGTCCTCCGTGCGGTCGCGGCCGCCTCGGCCGTTCCGCTGGCGGTGTGGCTGTGGTCCCGCACGGCCGGGCTGCCCTTCGGCCCGGAGGCCGGCGTGCCTGAGGCTGTGGGCCTGGCCGATGCCGCCGCCTGTGTCCTTGAGCTTGGCACGCTGGTGGCGGCCGCCGCCCTGCTCCGCACCAGGGGCAGGCTCACCGCCCGGCCGGTGGGGCGGGCACACCTCCGCGCGCTGGCCGTCGTGGCGGCAATCGCGGTCGGAACCCTGGGCCTGGCAGCAGCCGTGCCAGGCTGGTACAGCAACGTGGGAACCCCGGCGGACACCGTACACAGCGACTCCCACTGACCCGTCGGGCGGCACCCCGTCGACTGCTCCGTAACTGCCGTTTTGGCACGGGATAAGGGCCGTTACGGAGCAATCGATGGCGTAACGGCGGTTAATCCGGCGTCTGCAGGCGTCATATCCCCTGTCCGGCCGGCAGCAGCCGCGTCTAGTCTCGAACTATGAACAATCACTTCACGGACGAACGGGACAGTTACGGCCGGCTCCTGGTGGACAGGGAAGTGTGGCGGCAGGCAACCACACTGGCCGCCGCCGGGGAGCTGACCGCACGGTGGCTGGAAGGCAAGAGCGAATACCAGGCGGGAACGCTGGCCCCGGACTTTGATGCCGAAACGCGGCCCATCGCCGGGCAACTGGCCGAGATCAACCGCAGCGGGCTCTTCACGAAGGAATCCCAGCCGGGACTTGCAGCGGACGCCAGCCATGCCCAGCGGGAGTACGTCACGGGTTTCTGCTCCACGGAGTCGGCCCGGCGCCTCCTGCAGCTTTCCACGCAGACGGAATTTGTTGCCATCGCCCATGCCCCGGGCGAGATGAGCCGCGCGTCCATTCCCGTGACGCTCGACGGCGACGACGTCGCCACCGTCCTGGGCACCAGCGAGAGCCCCATCGAGTCGGAGCAGATCCGGGACTGGGCGGAGGAGAGCAACGAAACGCTCGCCCTCGTCCTGGCGGATTCCTGGTACGTCGAACTGCTCGATCCGGTATGGGGACGGAACCAGCGCCTCCTGCCTGCGGTCCTGGAGACGCTGAGGTCGGCGCCGGAGGATTTTTAACGGTTTACGACCTCCCGTGAACGTCCGCGACCTCCGGTGAACCCCTGCTACGGCGGCCATTGTGGGCGGGTTGAGGCTCTACGTAATCTCAGTCCAACACCCCCAACAAACCCCCGAAGGAACACCATGTCGACGTCAAAGGACAATCCGGGATCCACCCGGATCGCCGCGGGAGAGACCCGCCCCAATCGCCCCCGCCGGCTCAAAATAGGCATCGCCGTTGGCCTGCTGGCCGTCCTCGGCGCAGGCGCCGCAGTAGCCGCCACCTCGATCCGCAACACTGACACCGCAGCCGCAAACACCGCCGTCACCACCAGTCCCGCCACGGAACTCAAGCTCGGTTACTTCGGCAATGTCACGCACGCCGCGGCCCTGGTGGGCGTCAATCAGGGCTTTATCAAGGACAACCTGGGCAGCACCAAGCTGTCCACGCAGGTGTTCAACGCCGGCCCGGCGGCCATCGAGGCGCTCAACGCCGGGGCCATCGATGCGACCTACATCGGCCCGAACCCGGCCATCAACTCGTTCGTCAAGAGCAAGGGCGAATCCATCAGCATCATCGCCGGGGCAGCCTCCGGCGGCGCGCAGCTGGTGGTCAAGCCGGAGATCAAGACGGCCGCGGACCTGAAGGGCAAGGCGCTGGCATCGCCGCAGCTGGGCGGCACCCAGGACGTGGCGCTGCGCGCCTGGTTGGGCAAGCAGGGTTTCAAGACCAACACCGACGGCGGCGGGGACGTCAAAATCAATCCCACCGAGAACGCCCAGACGCTGAAGCTGTTCCAGGACGGAAAGCTCGACGGCGCGTGGCTGCCGGAGCCGTGGGCCTCCCGCCTGGTGCTCCA